>CAWUOG010000466.1:0-2784 GCA_963923875.1 uncultured Alphaproteobacteria bacterium | reverse complement strand
TGGGCGCATCCGAGGACATCGCGGCCCATCAGGACGATCGGGATGGCCTTTTCCTGGATCGGCGTGGGCTGGGTATAGCCCTTCTCTGTGACTGCCTGCAGCACCGGGGCGCTCAGCCCCAAACTCTCAAAACTCATTTAATTTCCGTAACTTAGCTCACATCCTATGAGCCGCGGGGGCGGTCGCCTAACAGGCGCCGAGGATCGGGCCGGACCGCTAGCCGATTTGATATGAGGCCTGCCGCTTCCTTAGTCAATGCAGGCCCCCTGCGCGCTGGACGCGCAGCGGGGGGCACATTTTGCGGCATTTCCGGTGCCCGGGGCGGCCCTCAGGGCCGCGCCTTCATCTCGATTTCGACGAACACGAACTCGAAGGCATTGGGGTTGATGACATCGTGCTCGACCCCGGTCATGCGGGCATAGGAGACGCCGGCCCGCAGCGGCGCCGGCACCGTGGCCTTGCCGTCATAAATGTGCAGTTCGCCGGTGGTGATCGGCACCACGACATAATCGTGGTTGTGGCGGTGCCAGCCGGTGTGGCTGCCCGGCGGGAAGCGCCATTCGGTGACGATGACTCGTTCATTCTCCACCTGGACGGTGGGTTTCGCGAGCGGACGGTCTTTGTCGGCAGGGTTTCCGGTCATGGTGAAAAGCTAATGCGATGCGCGGCGAAAGTCAGGTGACAGGACGGCGCGGGCTGCCGATATTGTGCATATGCACCTAATGCCGGAGCTGCCATGTCCCACCCGCTTCTGACCGCACCGATCGGCCGGAGCCTGCTGAAGCTCGCCGGCCCGACCACCGCGGTCATGGTCGTGCAGACCCTGGTGGCGATCGTCGAGACCTTCATCTTCGGCCGGCTCGGGACCGACGCACTCGCGGGCTTCGCACTGGTTTTCCCGCTGATGATGATGATGACCATGATGGCCGCGGGCGGCATGGGCGGCGGCGTCACCGCGGCGATGGCGCGCGCCATGGGAGGCCGCCGGCTCGACGACGCCCGGGCGCTGGTGCTGCATTCGATGCTGCTCGCGGTCGCAATGTCGCTGCTCTTCACCCTGTTCGCCTGGACGGTGGCGGCCTCGCTGTTCCGACTGTTGGGCGGCACCGGCGCGGCGCTCGCCAACGCCGAGACCTATGCCCACGTGCTGTTCACGGGCGCGCTGGCGATCTGGCTGAACTTCTTCTTCTCCTCGCTGCTGCGCGGCGGCGGCGACGCCGCCACCCCCGGCCGCTACATGCTGCTGAGCTCGCTGGCGCAGATGCCACTCTCGGCCGTACTGGCGCTCGGCCTCGGCGACTGGCCGGGCTTCGGCGTCTCGGGACCGGCAATCTCGATGCTCGCCACCTCGCTCGTCTCGGCGCTGCTGCAGGCGCGAGCGCTGTGGAGCGGCAAGCTTGGCTTCCGGCCGTCGCTCGTCGGCATCCGCCTGCAAGGCCGGCTGTTCTGGGACATCTTGCGGGTCGGCCTGATCGCCTCGTTCTCGGCCTTCACCGCCAATCTCACCGCCATGATGGTGACCGGGTTGGTCGGCAATTTCGGCGTGGCGGCGCTGGCGGGCTACGGCATCGGCGTGCGCATGGAGTTCATGCTGGTGCCGCTCGCCTTCGGCATCGGCTCGGCGCTCACGACCATCGTCGGCGTGGCGGCCGGCGCCGGCGACTGGAAGCGCGCGGTGCATGCCGCCTGGTACGGCAGCCTGATCTCGGGCGGCGCGATCGGCGTGCTGGGCTGGATCGTGGCCCTGGTGCCCGAGGGCTGGGCGCGGCTGTTCACCGGCGAGTCGCAGGTGATCGCCGCCACCGTCGGCTACATCACGCATGTCGCGCCGTTCTATTTCCTGTTCGGCATCGGCATGACGCTGTCCTTCGCCAGCCAGGGCGCGGGCCGCATGAAGGCGCCGTTCTTCGCCGGCATCTGCCGTCTCGCGGTGGCCACCGGCGGCGGCTGGTACGCCGTCACGCATCTGCAATGGGGCCTCAGCGGCGTCTTCATCGCGATCGCCGCCGGCATGATCACGTTCGGCGCGATCATCTCCCTGCCGCTGCTCGTCAAACCATGGGGCCCGAAGCGTGCTAAGCTTCCGAAAACTGGAGGAAGCGATGAGCCGGCCCTCGACGATCGCAACCTGGAACCGCAACCCCGCTGAAGAAGAAGCGATGGGGGCAGCCCATGCCCCCATCTGGCGGCGGATGATCGATGTGTCCGTGCCGCACGACCTGCATGCCTCGACAGTGCTCGACTATGGCTGCAACCAGGGCGGCTTCCTGCGCCTGCTTTACGACCGGCACCCCTACAAGAGCGCGGTCGGCATCGACATCGCCCGAGAATCCGTGGGCCGCGCCGAGCTGCTGAAGGGCCAGCGTCCGGTCGAGTACAAGGTGGCCGACAATGCTGCGGGCCTCGGCCGGATGTTCGACTTCGCCTTCAGCCACGAGGTGATCTACCTGCTGCCCGATATCGCGGCCCACGCCCGCGACATGAGGGCGGCGCTGCGGCCCGGCGGGACCTATGTCGCCGCGATCGGCTGCCACATCGATTCGTCGGTGTGGCCGCACTGGCGCCGCGTGATCGCCGAGTCCTCGTCGATCCCGATCTACGACCATTCGCTGGAGGACGTGGCGCGGGCCTTCTCGGCCGCGGGCTTCAGCGTCGCCGTGCGGCCGCTGGCACTCGATGCCTTCATGCCGGTGACGCTGGGCAGCGCCTACTTTCCGAAGATCACCGACCAGCTGCGCTATTACAGCGAAGACAAGGTGCTGTTCCGCTTCGTGCGGACGACCT
>CAWUOG010000465.1:0-2791 GCA_963923875.1 uncultured Alphaproteobacteria bacterium | reverse complement strand
CGAGCGCCGCCGGATCGACCAGTCCCTTCTCGACCAGCAGCGACTCCAGCGCCTTTACCCTGAGGACCGTATCCTCTGGCACTTCCTGGCCATGGTCATGCCCATGATCATGGTGGTGGCTGTGCGGATGATCGTGGTCGTCAGCCATTTCCCCTCCTAGGTCGCGAGGCGCACCGCACCTCGCCGCTTCTGGCCGAAATAGAGCATGCCCAGCAGCATCAGATTAAGCAGGTCGAAGGCCAGCGCAAGCTGGAAGGCCGGACGGTAGCTCAGCGTCGCATCGAACACCGCGCCGCCGATCCAGCCACCCGCCGCCATGCCGGCCATGGCGAACAGCATGACCACGCCCAGCCGCCACCCGGCGATGTTCGAACCGTAGAGCCGACGCAGGATCAACGCATAGCCCTGCACGATCGCGATATATGGAATGCCGTGGATCACCGACAGGGCGTAAATACCGGCCAGCCCGCTCACGAAGACGTAGCCCGTCAGCGACACGACCTGAACAAGCGAGCAGAGGATGCTGACCTGCAGCGGCCCGATATGGTCCGACAGCCGGCCCATGGCGAAGGTCGCCGCCACGGCGGTGAGCAGGATCAGGGCGATCGCCTCCGAGCCGCGCGCCGGCGACATGCCAAGGTCGCCGCAGAAGGCGACCATGTGCACGAAGGGCACCGACATCGCGGCACAGCAACAGAAGGCAGCTGCGGACAGCAGAGCCATCAACCCGAGCGACGATATCGACAGATTCGACAGATCCTCCGGCGCCCGCACCGCCTTGGCGCGCGCCATCGGCGAGGGCCGCACGTAGAAGGCGCAGAGGAAGAGCAGCGTCCCGGCGGTCATGCCATGAACGATCAGGGTCTCGCGCCAGCCATGCTCGGGCAGCAGCCAGCGATAAACTTGCGGCCAGACGAACCCCGAGATCGCGGGCCCGACCGAGATGATCGACACCGCCGTGCTGCGGCGCTTGTCGAACCAGCCCTGGATGTTGTTCATGGCCGGCGTGAAGGTCGCGGCATTACCGAGAAAGCCGAGCGGAATCGCGTAACCGATATAGAGCATCCACGCGCCGCCGCTGGTCGCGAGGAAGACGCCGCCGAATATCGAGACACCGGCGATGAACAACGGCACCCGCGGGCTGGTGCGATCGGCCAGCCAGCCCATGAAGACTCCGCCCATGCCCATGCAGAAGAAGCCCAGCATATAGGCCATCGACGGCACGGCACGACGGCCGCCAAATTCGGCGGCGATCTCCTTGAGCGCCACCACAGGCAGATAGATCGCGCCGCCGCCCAGCGCGATGCAGAACGCCGAGACGAAGGCGAGTCGCCAGGCGTAGGGACTGTCGATACCTGGCCGCGACGGAGCGGCCACGCTCACTCGCGCGCCAGAACGGCTTCGGCCGCCTTCTGCGAATCGAGCGCCTGGTCGTCGTCCATCAGCACGGTGACCTTGCGCAGCTTGCCGGTGAACTCGAACGGCGCCTCGTAGTGCGAGACCGGACTGGAGCGGTCCCGACCGATATCGAGGCCCGACCACGAAATGAAACTGATGAAGCCGACCTGGGTCTCGAAGCCGCCTGCCACCTCGCCGTCGATCAGCAGGGTGGCGACATTGATGCCCTTGTTGCGCCGCATACGCACGCCTAGCCGCCGGTTGCCCGCAGGCAGGGCTCGGTCGGAGACGGCAATGTGGTGCACGCCGCCGACATTCATGTCGTAGACGAGCCGATTGTCCTTCACGTAGAGCGAGTAGCCGCAGGTCATGTCACCATGCGCGATGAGCACGCCGCGGGTCGCGGCGCCGTCGACGCGCGCATCGGCCTCGATCGTATAGCTGCGGCTGCGCACGTCGGGCGCAACATCGGTCGGCACATGGCCCATGCCGGCATGAAAGACGAAGCGCTTGCGGGCTCCATGGAAGCGCTGGGCGTTGTCGGCGAACCGCGGCGCGAAGCGGTCGTCGAGCGGCAGTACCTGGCAGGCGGCCGCCTGCTTCCACCATTCGTCGATCAGCGCCTTGAGCTTCCCGGGTTCCTTCTCGGCCAGATCGTCGACCTCGTTGAAGTCGCGCTCGAGATGGAACAGTTCCCACTTGTCCTTGTCGAATGGCGCGCCGGGCGGATGGAACGAAACCGCCTTCCAGCCGTCCTGGACCAGGCCGCGATGGCCGAACATCTCGAAATACTGCGGCGCGGCTTTGGAAGGCGCTTTGGCGTCCCCGAGGCTGGCCGCGAAGCTCGTGCCTTCCATCGGCATCTGCTCGATGCCGTTGATCGTCTTGGGCGGCTTCACGCCTACGATGTCGAGCAGGGTCGGCGTCAGGTCGCAGGCATGGCAGAACTGATGCCGCAGCTCGCCCCGCGCTGCGATACCCTTGGGCCACGACAGCACCAGAGGATCTCGAATGCCGCCACCATGGGTGTTCTGCTTGTAGCGGCGCAGCGGCGTATTGGCCGCCATCGCCCAGCCCAGCGGAAAGTTGGAGTGCGTGTCGGGCCCGCCGATGTCGTCGATGCGCGCGATCTTCTCCTCGAGCGGCTCGCGGCGCAGGTTGTAGGGACCCATCGCGTTGATCATGCCGAACGGCCCGCCCTCCTGGCTGGCGCCGTTGTCGGACATCACGACGATCAGCGTGTCGTCAAGCTGACCTGCCTCCTCGAGGAACCTCACCAGCCGGGCAAGATGCTGGTCGGCATGATCGAGCATCGCGGCGTAGGCCGCCTGCAGGCGCGTAAAGAGCCGCTTCTCGCCATCGGGCAGTTCCCTCCAGGCGCGCACCATGTCGT
>CAWUOG010000464.1:0-2792 GCA_963923875.1 uncultured Alphaproteobacteria bacterium | reverse complement strand
AGGCCGGCCATCCACTGCATGCCGACGGGAGACAATGACTCATGGGCATCCATGAAGGCGTTGGCGCCGGTCTTCCTGTCCTTGAGCGACTGGTGCAAGTGCCAGCCGCTCGACATCACGTTGGGAATCTTCGGTCGGCACATGAACGTGACGTGATAGCCGTTGCGCTGCGCCACCTGCTTGGCAGCGCTGCGGAACAGCACCACGGAATCGGCCGACTCCAGTCCCGTGGCCGCGCGGAACGTGAACTCGACCTGGCTGGGACCGAACTCGACCTCCAGCGAGCGCAGCGGCAGTCCGAGTCCTGCGATGTTGGCGCGCAGGACTTCGAGGATCGGGTCCATCTCGTCGTAGCGCTGCTCGGTCAGGTACTGGTAGCCCTGGTTGAGCAGCGAAACGTCCGGCGGCGGGCCGGGCTGACCGGGCTGCCCTGCGTCTTCGAGCGCCAGACGTGTCCGTTCGAGCTTGAAGAGATGGAACTCCACTTCGAGGCCGGCGACGAAGTCGTAGCCCGCCTCGCCAAGCGAGGTGAGGGCGCGGCGATAGAGGTGGCGCGTGTCCAGCGGCACCGGGCGGCCGTCCGCGAAGACGATGTCGCACAGCATCCAGCCGGTGTGCGGCGCCCAGGGCAGTACACGGAAGGTCGAGGGGTCCGGCAGCATCACCACATCGGCTGCGCCTTCCCATTCCCTGGCCCCGAACGCGCCGCCCTGACCCCACACCGGGAACACGGTCTTGTGGGCCGTGTCCTTCATCAACATGGTGGCGCTGAAGCCGACACCACTTTTCATCACGCCGGCGATCTCGCCCGCGACATAGGTCTTGCCGCGCAGGATGCCGTGCTGGTCGGCAAACGAGAGGCGGACGACGGATAGCTCGCCGGCCTGAATGCGGCGCTCGACCTCGCGCGCAGCGGCCTTGCGCTCGTCGGTCCATAGACCGGCCTTCTCGGCGAGATGCATCGCGCTCAAGCGACCAGTGGTGACCGCGTCGACGCCGCCCAACTCGAGCCGGAGCGGCGCCTGGCGTCGAATTCCTTCCAGTAGGTCTCCCAGCCGACGGTCGGGCCCATGCCGTCGACCGTGACCGGCCCGCGGATCTTCGAGGCCCGCTCGGCATCGAGGCACATCAGCGGCTTCTTGCCGTTGGCGACTTGGCCGATCGCTGACAGTAGCAGGCGGCGGTAGGCTACGATGGCGCGGTCGCTGTAGCCGAGATGCTCGCGTGTGCGGTCCTGGATCTTGCCCTGGCCTTCGATCGCCCACTGGTCGTGGACATTGATGTCGAAGCCCATGCCCGTATAGGTCTGGGCCTTCTGCTCGGCGATCGAGTAGCCGTACTGATTGTGCTTGCCGAGGCGCGGGCGGTAATCGGGCAGCTCATAGAGCTTCAGGCGCATGTCGCGCATGTTCTTGTGATCGACCGGCTCGGTGAAGCTGGTGAAGATCGCGTACCAGTAGCAGCTCTCGTCGTCGATCGGCACGTGCCACTGGGTGATCGTCATCGTCGGGCTCATCGGGATGACGAAGGCATAGGGGAAGACGAGGTTGGTGACGCGCACATGCGTGTGCTGCTCGCTGATCTTGCGCAGCGCGAACAACCGCATGCCGTAGTCGGTGGCCTCGACGTCGATGGTGGGACGGCCGTATTCGCGCATCATGCGCGTCATCGGGATGTTGCTGTCGGCCGAGTCGGCACGGAACTGGCGGCCGTATTTGTCGCCGGAAGGATCCTCGTCCTCGTAGAAGCGGTGCAGGTACGAGGCGTGCGCCGGATCGATGCCGACTTCCAGCGCCTGCAGCCAATTGCAGTCGATCAGACCCTTGAAGGCGAAGGCATGCGTGCCGGGTGCGAGGAAGCAGTCGAACTCGGGGAAGGCGGGAGCATCGCCTTCACCCAGATAGGCAAAGATGATGCCGTTCTTAACCACGACGGGGTAGGAGCGCTGGCGCACCCTCTGGCAGAGCACGCTGCCCTCGGGCTCCGCCGGAGTCTCGAGGCACTTGCCGTCGACGTCGAACAGCCAGCCGTGGAAGAGACAACGCAGCCCGCCGTTCTCGAGTCGCCCGTAGGCGAGGTCGGCACCGCGGTGCGGGCAGTCGCGGTCGAGCAGCCCGTAGCGGCCGCGCTCGTCTCGGAACAGCACGAAATCCTGGCCGAGCGCGCGCACGGCCTTTGCGGGGCGCTCGTCGAGCAGTTCGTCGGTCAGCGCGACCGGATGCCAGTAGTGCCGCATCAGCGCGCCGCACTTGGTGCCTGGACCGGACCGGGTGATCAGGTCGTTCTGTTCGGGGCTCATCATGTCAGGACTTTACCATATGACCCTCGAATCGGGGCAGGTCGTCGGTGATGGTGAACCACGGCGCCTTGGAACCCACGAAGATGTGGGCGGCGGGCTTGATCGATGGCGCATCGACCAGGGTGCCCATCGTCGCGTGCACCCATTTGCCGTCGCGCACGAGGGAATAGAGCAGGGAGCCGCAGGTTCGGCAGTGCGCGTCGTGTGCCTTATCGGGTTCCCGGCCGTAGATCAGCTGCTGGTCGGCGCCCTGGGTCACGATGAGCTTTTCGCGCTCGATGCCCGCAAACGGCTTGAAGGCCGAGCCGGTGGCTCGCCGGCAGTTCGACAGTGACAGTTCAGGGCGTACCGGAATTCGTCGGCCACCGCATAGTGGACGGTCCCGCAATAGCACTTCCCGGAAAGTGTCATGACCACGGCCTTTCTCCCGCTGCTCGGGACAGTCTATACAATGCCGCTCATGAGTACCCTCGACGGCATGCCGGGCCCGACC
>CAWUOG010000463.1:0-2795 GCA_963923875.1 uncultured Alphaproteobacteria bacterium | reverse complement strand
TGGTACCAGAAGTGGCGAATCGGCGATCTGGTCATGTGGGACAATCGCTGCGTCATGCACCGCCGCGACGCCTTCGACGAATCGCTGCGCCGCCTGATGCACCGCACCCAGATCGTGGGCGAGCCGGTGCTTGCAGGTTAGACTTGGCCGGCTAGCTCTTCATCCCCGGCATCTTGACTGCCTGCTCACGACGGGCGGGCATCGGGTCCTCGAAGGCGCGTGGGTATTTGTGCGGCTGCACCGAGACCTTGTTCAGCTTCTCCAGCGCCGCTTGCGGCAGGCGCCAGCCGCCAGCCTGCAGCGTCTCCTTCAGCTGTTCGGCATTGCGAGCACCGACGATCGCGCTCGTCATGAATGGCTGGTCCATGACCCAACGCAGCGCCGTCTGCGCCGGCGTTCTGCCGATCTCCTTTGCCGTGTCGAGCAGACTCTGCAGGATTTCGGCATGGTTCGGCGCAAAGAAGCGGCTCTGGAAGCCCCACCCCTCGGCCGAGCGTGAGCCCTGCACCTTCAGGCTGCCCGGCGTGTACTTGCCCGTGAGATAGCCGCTGCCGAGTGGCGACCAGGCCACGCACCCCAGTCCTTTCAGCTTCAGGACCGGCACGATCTCCTCGTCGATGTCGCGCACGACCAGACTGTATTGCGGTTGATAGCAGGCGAAGCGCTCCCAGCCATGCACGTCGCTCAACCACAGCGATTCCATCAATCGCCATGCCTCGAAATTCGAGCACGCCGTGTAGAGCACCTTGCCCTCGCGCACGAGGTCGTCGAAGGCGCGCAACATCTCCTCGAGCGGCGTCTGATGGTCGACGTGATGGATGAAGAACAAGTCGACATAGTCGGTCTGCAGGCGCTTCAGGATGCCCTCGATCTGCTGCTTGATGTGCAGCCGCGACATGCCGGAATCGTTGGGCCGGTGGCCCATCGGATTGAAGACCTTGCTGGCGATCACCGCCTCGTGGCGCTTTCCCTTCAGCGCCTCACCCAGCATCGTCTCCGAGGTGCCGCCGACATAGGAGTTCGCCGTGTCGAAGAAATTGACGCCGGCGGCCAGCGCCGTGTCGACCATGCGGCTCGCCTCGGCCTGGTCGGCGCCATTGCCGAACGTCATGGTTCCGAGACAGATCTCGGAGACCTTCAGGCCGGCACGGCCGAGATTGCGATAGTCCACCGTCAGAGGCCCAGCATCGCCTTGGCGAGCACGTTCCTCTGCACTTCCGACGAGCCGCCGTAGATTGTGGTCTTGCGCTGGTTGAAGTAGCGCGGCGCCACGTCGTCGACGTATTCGCCGCCCACCGGCACCACGTTGCTGTCGTAGTTGCGCAATTCGGTGAAAGGTGCGCCGTACCACCCCACCGCCTCGACCGCGAGCTCGGTCACCTTCTGGCCGACCTCGGTGCCGCGCATCTTGACGATCGAGGCCTGCGTACCGGGGTTCTGGCCGGACTTCATGCTCGAATAGAACATCAACTCGTTCATCTCGACGGCGTCGATTTCCATCTCGAGCGCGGCCACCTTCTCGCGCCACTTCGGGTCAAGCGACAGCGGTTCGCCGCCGTCGAGTTGCGTATGGGCGAGCTCCTTGAGATGGCGAAATGCCTTGCGCAGGCGAGGTCCGAAGGCCTGGCCGCCGCGCTCGAACTCGAGAAGGTACTTGGCATAGGTCCAGCCCATGTTCTCTTCGCCGACCCTGTTCTCGACCGGCACCTTCACGTCGGTGAAGAATACCTGGTTGACCTCGTGCCGCATCGGCGTGCGCGTGCCGTCGACCAGATAGATCGGATCTACCTTGATCCCGGGCGTCTTCATGTCGATCAGCAGGAATGAGATGCCCTCTTGCCGCTTGCCCTCGTTCGAGGTCCGCACCAGGCAGAACATCCAGTCCGCCCAATGGGCGTTGGTCGTCCAAATCTTCTGGCCGTTCACGACGTAGTGGTCGCCCACCCGCTCCGCCTTGGTGCGCAGGCTGGCGAGATCCGACCCCGAGCCCGGCTCGCTATAGCCCTGGCACCACAGCTCCTCGGCAGCGGCGATCTTCGGCAGGAAGCGCTTCTTCTGCGCCTCGCTGCCGTATTTCATCAGCACCGGCGCCACCATCTTCAGGCTGAACGACGACAAGTAGGGCGAATCCGCCCGCGCCATCTCCATCTCGAAGATGAATTTCTGCGTCGAATTCCAGCCCGTGCCGCCGTGTTCCTTCGGCCAGTTCGGGCAGAGCCAGCCCTTCTGGGCGAGCTTCTTCTGCCACTGCAGCAGGCGCTCTTTCGACACGTGGCTCGACCGGCTACGGCGGCTCTCTTCCGCCACCTCGGGAGGCATGTTGGCCGTGATCCAGTCGCGGACTTCCTTCTGGAAGGCGAGTTCCTCGGCGTTGAAGGCGAGATCCATCGCTCAGAGTCCCAACATGACCTTCGACATGATCCCGCGCTGCACTTCCGAAGAGCCGCCATAGATCGTCATTTTGCGGCCATTGAAGTAGCGCGGCGCCAGCACGTCGACGCCCTCGGGTCCGATCGGCTCGACGTTGGAGTTCCACGTGCGCTGCTCGGGGAACGGAATCGAGTACCAGGATGCGGCCTCGACGGCGTATTCCTGGACCTGCTGCATCACTTCCGTGCCGCGCAATTTGATCATCGACGACAACGGCCCCGGGTTTTGGCCCGACGCGAGCTTGGAATAGAAATCCATCTCGAACATCTCCAGGCCCGAGATTTCGATGTCCATGCGCGCCAGCTTCTCACGCCAGGCGGCATCGGACAGGATCGAGTCCTCGCCTTCCGGCATCGCCTTGGCGA
>CAWUOG010000462.1:0-2817 GCA_963923875.1 uncultured Alphaproteobacteria bacterium | reverse complement strand
CCGCGAGGCCAACGGCGGTCTCGTTCCACGGTACTGCGCCCAACGACGGGCACTCCCGGCAAGGACGCCGGAACCGCACCCGGACTTTCGATGCCGGGCCGCGGGAGTGTGCACTCTTTCGGTTGGGCGTAGCGGACATGACCTCTTCAGCGAAACAGCGTCTCGTCGTGGTCGGCAACGGCATGGCGCCCGGCCGCGCCCTCGAACGGCTGTTCGAGCAGGCGCCCGACGCCTACGAGGTGACGATCTTCAACGCCGAACCGCGGGTGAATTACGACCGCATCATGCTGTCGCCGGTGCTGTCGGGCGAGAAGTCGTTCGAGGAGATCGTGATCCACGGCGACGGCTGGTACGTGAAGCACGGCGTCACCCTGTACAAGGGCGCCAGGGTCACGAAGATCGACCGCGCCGCGCGCACCGTCACCGCCGAGTTCGTCGCCGCCGGCAGCCTCGGCCACAAGCCGGTCGAGCCGACCGTCACCGTGCCGTTCGACAAACTGATCGTCGGCACCGGCTCCAACCCGATCGTCATCCCGGTGCCCGGCCACGACCTGCCGGGCGTGCTGAGCTATCGCGATCTCGACGACGTGCAGGCGATGCTGCTGGCGGCCAAGGGCCGCGGCAAGGCCGTGGTGATCGGCGGCGGCCTGCTCGGCCTCGAGGCGGCGGCCGGCCTCAAGGAACAGGGCATGGACGTCACCGTGCTCCATCTGATGCCGACCCTGATGGAGCGTCAGCTCGATCCGGCGGCCGGTCACCTGCTGCAACGCGCGATCGAGGCGCGCGGCATCAGAGTGATCACGCGGGCGAACACCCGGGCGATCCTGGGCGCGGGCCGGGTCGAGGCGGTCGAGCTCGACAACGGCACGCGGCTGCCCGCCGAGCTGGTGATCATGGCGGTCGGCATCCGGCCCAACATGCAGCTCGCGAAAGAGGCGGGCCTCATGGTCAATCGCGGCATCGTGGTCGACGCCACCATGCGCACCAGCGATCCGGACATCTTCGCCCTGGGCGAGTGTGCGGAGGCCGACGGCCAGGTGTTCGGCCTCGTGGCGCCGCTCTACGAGATGGCCAATGTCGTGGCCGCCCAGCTGACCGGCGACGCCGAGGCTCGCTTCAAGTCGAGCGCGACGGCGACCAAGCTCAAGGTCACCGGCATCAACCTCTATTCCGCGGGCGACTTTGCCGAGGCGCAGGACCGCGAGGAGATCGTGCTGCGCGACGCCACGCGCGGCCAGTACCGCCGCCTGGTGCTGAAGGACAACAAGGTGATCGGCACGGTGCTGTACGGCGACACTGCCGACGGGCCGTGGTTCTTCGACCTGCTCAAGCGCGGCACCGACGTGGCCGACCTGCGCGAGCGGCTGATCTTCGGCCAGAGCTACGCCGCCGGCGGAATCCCGCTCGATCCCTCCGCCGCGGTCGCCGCTTTGCCCGACGATGCCGAGATCTGCGGTTGCAACGGGGTCTGCAAAGGCAAAATTACCGGGGCGATCGCCGGTCTCGGTTTGAAATCGCTCGACGAGGTCCGCGCCCACACCAAGGCGTCGGCCTCATGCGGTTCGTGCAGCGGGCTGGTCGAGCAGCTGCTGAAGGCGCAGCTCGGCGAGGCCTACAATCCGGCCGCCGTCCAGCCGATGTGCGGCTGCACGGATCTCGGCCACGACGACGTGCGCCGCCTGATCGTCGCCAGGTCGCTGAAGTCGATCCCCGAGCTGATGCAGGCGCTCGAGTGGAAGACGTCGTGCGGCTGCGCCAAGTGCCGGCCGGCGCTGAATTACTACATGCTGTGCAGCTGGCCCGGCGAGTATGTCGACGACAGCCAGTCGCGCTTCATCAACGAACGGGTGCACGCCAACATCCAGAAGGACGGCACCTATTCGGTGGTGCCGCGCATGTGGGGTGGCCAGACCAGCGCCAGGGAACTGCGCGCCATCGCCGACATCGTCGAGCGCTACGACATCCCGACGGTGAAGGTCACCGGCGGCCAGCGCATCGACATGCTGGGCGTCAAGAAGGAAGACCTGCCCCGGGTGTGGGCCGACCTCTCGGCCGCCGGCATGGTCTCCGGCCACGCCTATGCCAAGGGCCTGCGCACCGTGAAGACGTGCGTCGGTACCGACTGGTGCCGCTTCGGGACGCAGGATTCGACCGGCCTTGGCGTGAAGCTGGAAAAGTTCATGTGGGGCTCGTGGACGCCGGCCAAGGTCAAGCTTGCGGTCTCGGGCTGCCCGCGCAACTGCGCCGAGGCGACCTGCAAGGATATCGGCGTGATCTGCGTCGACTCGGGCTACGACATCCACTTCGCCGGCGCCGCGGGGCTCGAGATCAAGGGCACCGAACTGCTCGGCCATGTCGCGACCGAGCCGGAGACGATCGAGGCGATCGGCGCGCTGACCCAGCTCTATCGCGAGCAGGGCCGCTATCTCGAGCGCATCTACAAGTGGGCCAAGCGGGTCGGGCTCGACACCATTCGCCGGCAGATCATGGAGGACGGCGAGCGCCGCAAGGCGCTGTACGAGCGCTTCGTGTTCTCGCAGCAGTTCGCGCAGATCGATCCGTGGGCCGAGCGCGCCCGGGGCAAGGACGCCCACGAATTCGCACCGGTCGCCAACCTGAAGCTGCAGGCGGCGGAATGAACGCCATCCTGAACGTCATGCCACAGCCCTGGATCGACATTTGCGCGCGCGGCGACATCCCCGTCCGGGGCAGCCGCGTGGTCGAGACGACGCACGGCCAGATCGCGCTGTTCCGCACCGCCGAGAACGAGGTGTTCGCGCTGGAGAACCGCTGCCCGCACAAGGGCGGGCCGCTCAG
>CAWUOG010000461.1:0-2828 GCA_963923875.1 uncultured Alphaproteobacteria bacterium | reverse complement strand
GTGGATCTCGCTGTCGAGCGAGATCATGCCGACCATGGGTGAGTACGAACGCGGATCGACCGCCGTGGTGAATGCCTATATCGCGCCCAAGGTCACGAGCTACCTGCAGTCGCTCGACCAGCAGCTGCGCCAGCTCGGCCTGCAGCACCCGGTGCTGATGCTCCAGAGCAACGGCGGCGCTGTGCCGGTCGACAATGTGGCGGCGCGGCCGGTCATGCTGGTGCTGAGCGGTCCCGCCGCCGGCGTCGGTGCGCTCAAGGGTTGTGCGGCACCCGGCGAACAACCGAACCTGATCTCGATGGAGATCGGCGGCACGTCCTGCGACGTGATGGTAATGGCCAAGGGCGACGTCGCGATGAGCGACCAACTGATCATCGACGGCTATCACCTGACGACGCCGTCGGTCGAGATCCACACCGTCGGCGCGGGCGGCGGCACCGTGGCCTGGGTCGACGCGGCGGGCTTGCTGCATGCCGGGCCGCACGGCGCCGGCGCACGGCCGGGACCGGCGGCGTATGGGCTGGGTGGCGAGAACCCGACCGTGACCGACGCGCAGCTCGTGCTCGGGCGCCTGAAGCCCGGTCCGCTGGCCGGCGGCGCGGTCAGCCTCGATGGTACGCTCGCGAGAAAGGCGATCGAGACCAAGCTGGCCAAGCCGCTGAAGCTGTCGGTCGAGGACGCGGCGGCGGGAGTCATTCGCCTCCTCGAACAAAACCTCCTGCACGCGGTGGAGCGGCTATCGATCGAACGCGGCCACAATCCCGCGACCTTCACCCTGGTCGCCGCGGGCGGCGCCGGCCCCATGCATGGCAGCGCCGTGGCGCGGGCGTTGGGCTGCAAGCGCGCCCTGCTGCCCCGCGCCGCCGGCGCCTTCTGCGCCATGGGCATGCTGCAATCCGACATCCGCCAGGACTACCTGCAGGTCTTCATCGCCGACTTGGACAAGGTAGACCGCCCCGCCCTCGACAAGGCATTCGCCGAGCTCGAATTGCGCGCCGGCGATGCCAAAATCAAGGAGCACGAACTCGACCTGCGTTACGAGGGCCAGCAATGGCCGGTCCGCGTCGCCATCGGCCTCGCGTTCGATCCTGCAGCGGCCCGCAAGGCCTTCGAGGCCGAGCACCAGCGGCTCTACGGCCACATCCAACCCGGCGGCCGCATCGACATCACCGCGCTCCGCGTCATCGGCCGCACCCGGCTCGACTGGACGCCGCCCGCCGCACGGTCGCCGCAGCAGGGAGCGCCGAAGCCCAAGGAGAGGCGCAAGGTCTGGATCGATCCCGCCAATGGCTGGCGCGACGTCCCGGTCTATGACGGCGCCGATTTGCGGCCAGGCTGCGTGCTGACCGGTCCGTTGCTGGTCGAAGAGAAGACCACCACCGCCTTCATCGGACCGCGCGACCGGCTGGAAGTCGATGCGCGCGACGATTTCCTGGTTCACATCGGAGGTGCGGCATGAGCGAAGCACTTGATCCCGTCACGCTGGCGCTGGTGCAGAACCGGCTCGACCACATCTCGCACCAGATGGGCTGGGTGATGACTCGTACGGCGCGCTCGCCGATCTTCAGCCAGAGCCACGACTTCTCCTGCTTCCTGGCCGACGCGCGCGGCACCCTGATCAGCCAGGCCGACGGAATCCCGATTCACACCGGCGGCGGCGGCTTCGCGGTGCGCGCGATCCTGCGCGACTTCGCGGGCCGCATCGAGCCGGAGGACGTGTTCCTGCTGAACGATCCCTACACCGCGGGCGGCAACCACCTGCCCGACTGGGTAATCGCGCGGCCCGTCTTCTCCGGCGGCCAGTTGATGGCCTTCGCCTGCAACCGCGCCCACCAGGCCGATATCGGCGGCGGTGCGGCCGGTACGTACAATTCAGCGGCCACCGAGATCTTTCACGAAGGCATCCGGCTTCCGGTGCTCAAGCTGATCGAGAAGGGCAAGACGCGTGCGGATCTGTGGCAGCTCCTGATGCTGAACACGCGCCTGCCCGAAGCGCTGGACGGCGACCTGCGCGCCATGATCGGCTCGACCCGCATCGGCATGGAGCGCCTGGTGCTGCTGATCGAGGAGCTCGGCGTGGACAAGGCGCCCGCCTTCTTCGAGGCGGTGCTCGATCATGCCGACCGCCGATTCCAGCCCTGCATCGCGCGGCTGGCGCACGGCACCTGGCGCGCCGAGGAGCGCATCGACAACGATTGCTTCGAGCCGATCGACGGCAAGATCATGGTCGCGCTCACGGTCGAGAACGGCAAGCTGATCGTCGACTTCGCCGGCACGACGGCCCAGGTGAAGGGCTTCAAGAACAGCTCGATCGCCAACTCCTACTCCGCCGTCTACATGGCACTGGCCTCATTCTTCGAGCCCGACCTGCCGCGCAACGAAGGCACGTTTCGCCACGTCGAGATCCGCCTGCCCGAGGGCAGCATCGTCAACCCGCGTCCGCCCGCCCCCATGACGATGAACACCGTGTTCGTGGCACATGAGATCGTCCACGTGATGTGGAAAGCGCTGGGCGAGGCCCTGCCCGACCGCGCCTCGGCCGGATGGTCCAAGGCGGTGCACGCCGTCACCGCGGGCCTGCAGCCCGACGGTAGCCGCTACGTGATGTTCCAGTGGGCCGGTGCGCCGGCCGGTGGCGGCGTCGAGGGCCGCGACGGGTTCCATCTGATCGGCCACCTGATCACCCTGGGCGGGCTCACGCTTCCCAACCTCGAAGTCTACGAGCAGCTTTATCCGGTGCACTTCAAGCGCCAGGAACTACGCTGTGACTCGGCCGGCCCTGGCCGATTCCGCGGAGGCGCGGGCGCCGACTACGAAGTCGAGGTGGC
>CAWUOG010000460.1:0-2828 GCA_963923875.1 uncultured Alphaproteobacteria bacterium | reverse complement strand
TCGGCGCTCAAGATCAGGAAGGCGACGGGCAAGCACATCGCGGTCAAGGAAGCGATCTTCCCGTTCGCGCGCTTCCCCGGCGTCGATACCATCCTCGGCCCCGAGATGCGCTCGACCGGCGAGGTCATGGGCCTCGATTCGAACTTCGGCCGCGCCTTCGCCAAGAGCCAGATCGGCGTCGGCTCCACGCTGCCGGTCGAGGGGACGGTGTTCGTGTCGGTCAAGGACTCCGACAAGGCTGCCATGGTCAAGCCGGTGAAGCGCCTTATCGAACTCGGATTCAAGGTCGTGGCGACCGGCGGCACCGCCGATTTCCTGAAGCGCCACGGCATCGAGGCGCAGCGGGTCAACAAGGTGCTCGAGGGCCGGCCGCACATCGTCGACATGATGAAGGACGGCAAGGTGCAGCTGGTGTTCAATACCGTCGACGGCGCTTCGGCGCTGACCGACAGCTTCACGCTCCGGCGCACCGCGTTGATGCACAAGATCGCCTATTACACCACGGTCGCCGGCGCCAAAGCGTCGGTCGAGGGCATCGCGGCGGTGAGTGAAGGCGCGCTCGACGTGGCGCCGCTGCAATCCTACTTCAAGGGCGCCTTTTAGGGCTACCGCACTGCGCGAAACGGCACGCCGCCTGTGCAATCAGGCGGTTGCTTGCCCGTTGACGGCGCCCACTTCATTAAGGACGATCTTCTCATGGAAAAGGTGCCCACCACCGCCGAGGGGCTGAAGAGCCTCGAGGACGAGTTGAAGATCCTGAAGAGTGTCGAGCGGCCGGCGATCATCAAGGCGATCGCGGCGGCGCGCGAGCACGGCGATCTTTCGGAGAACGCCGAATACACGTCGGCGCGCGAGAAGCAGGGCTTCATTGAAGGCCGCATCGCCGAGGTCGAGGACATCATCTCTCGTGCCGAGGTGATCGATTTCTCGAATCTGACCGGCAAGGTGGTGAAGTTCGGGGCGACCGTGCGACTGGCCGACGAGGACACCGACGAGAAGGTGAAATACCAGATCGTCGGCCCCTACGAAGCTGATCTCGCCAAGGGCCGCATCTCGGTGACATCGCCCATCGGCCGGGCGCTGATCGGCAAGACCGTGGGCGACACGGTCGAGGTCCAGACACCCAAGGGTGCCAAGTCCTACGAAGTCCTCGCCGTGTCCTTCAAATAACCGGCTTCATGTCGGGGCCGCCGCAATCATGCGGCGAGCTCGGCGCACGCCGACCAGGCGCATGGTGGCGTACTGGACCAGGAACAGCGCGACCTTGCTGACCAGGCCCCAGATCGACATCGCTGCGGACCAACTCACCGGATCGAGCAGCAGCGCCAGTACGATGTTGAGCGCGGCCGAGCCGAACATCAGGCCGGCCCAGATGAACCCGAACCACCAGGCGAGGTCGGGCACGGTGTGGACGGCGATCGGCGGCAGGTAGCGGGACATCCAACCTGGCTTCAGCATGTAGGCGCCGACGATGCAGTAGATCGCCGTGGGCTTCAGCATCACGAAGCGCGCATCGTCGGTCAGCATGGTTGCCACGCCCGAGACCACGACCAGCCCGATCGACAGCCATTGCATGGTGTCGATCTTCTGTCGCCGCACCATCATCCAGCCGATCTGCAACAAGCCAAGCCCGACGCCGAGCGCCACCGCCAACATGAGGTTCTTGGTGGCGATCAGGACGACCAGAAACAGAATGGTCGAGGCAAGGTCGGTGACCAGCAGGCGGGCCGAGTGCGCGAGTTGCTGCATCGGGGGCTCCAGAACGGTAACGCCGTGTATTTTAAAACAATTATAGATACACGGTGTAGTCGGCAAGCTCTCTTTTTCGGGGCGCGCCACGGCAATGGAGCACACCGGCAAAGATGGGCTCAGCCAGGAAGCTTGATGTAGGTGTCTTTCATGACGATCAGGCCGTCGCGGAAGGTGTAGAGGTCGCAGCCCAGCCAGGACTGCAGTTCGCCGTTTCTCAGCGTGGCGGTACGGTGCCACTCGGTGACGGCGCGGTTGCCGCAAATGAATTCGGACGTATGCGTCCATTTGACGTCGCCGGCATTGGCGAACAGCGGCTCGAAGTAGGTGCGGATCGCCTGCTTGCCCTTGTAGCTTTCGCCATAGTGGTGCGGCCCCTTGGCGTTTCGGAATTCCCCGTCTTCGGCGAAGGAATTGACGATGCCATCGACGTCGTGACGCGCGAAGGCGTCGGCGATGCGGTGGAGAATCTCGAAAGTAACGTCGGCCAAGGTACGAACTCTATTCGGTCGAGATGGGGACTCCGGGCGTCTGCTTGGCGGTGCGGAACACCATCATGGATTTTACATGGCTGACGTTTGGTGCCGAGGTCAGCCGCGTGGTCAGAAACTTCTGGTAGTCGTCCCACGTCTCGGCGACGATCTTCAGCAGGAAGTCGGCCTCGCCGGCCAGCATGTGGCACTCGCGGACCTCGTCCCACTTGGCGATCAGTTCCTCGAAGGACTTGAGATCGGCTTCGGCCTGGCTGTTCAGGCCGACCAAGGCGAACACCGAAACGCTGTAGCCCAGCGCCTCGGGGCTGAGGTCGGCGTGGTAGCCCTTGATGATGCCGGCGCGTTCCAGAGCGCGCACGCGGCGCAGACAGGGCGGTGCCGAGATGCCGGCCCGCTCGGCCAACTCCACGTTGGTCATGCGGCCGTTGGACTGCAGGTCGCTCAGAATGCGCCGGTCGATCCGGTCGAGCTTGGCTCGCGCCATTTTGTTTCCTCCATTGGCCGCGCTCTATGCCAGAACCATGCCACGCGCGCAATAAAGTTGCGAGGATTCGCCATTCGGCTGTGAACAATTGCGCCAATTCC
>CAWUOG010000459.1:0-2829 GCA_963923875.1 uncultured Alphaproteobacteria bacterium | reverse complement strand
GTCAGAACGTGAGCTTCTTGTTCCACCACTTGTCCTGGTTGGGTTGAGCATAGCCGCGGGCAGCCATGCAGTCGCTGACGTAGCGGTCGAAGTTCTTGGTATCGCTGTAGTCGGCCATGCGATCGGACAGCGCATTGGTGCCATAGCGGTCCATCTGGCCCTCGAACACGCCGCGCTGGCCATAGTCGACGACACGCCGCGTCTTCATCTGCTCGTTGGCTTGCGCCTGGCAGGCGCTGCGGTCGCGGGCGTACCTGTCAGGGTTGTCCTGACCCGGAACAGCCCCAGCCGCAGCCGGGGTCGCAGCCGGGGCCGGCGCGGCCCCGCCACCGCGATTCGCCGCCGGCGGCGTGCCGGTGTCGCACCCGGCGAGCAGTTGCAGCGCCAGCACGCCGACCGCAAAAGACTTCAGCCCTGCGTTGGTCACTTCGCCCCTCCGAGTGCCGCCTCGATGGCCTTCAGCGCGTCCGATGCCTTGGTCGCGTCGGGCCCACCGCCCTGCGCCATGTCGGGCCGGCCGCCACCGCCCTTGCCGCCCAATGCCGCGACGCCGGCTTTCACCAGTTCCACGGCAGAGAACTTCTTGGCGAGATCGTCGGTCACACCGACCACGGCAGAAGCCTTGCCCTCTTCGACGCCGATCAGGGCCACGACGCCCGAGCCGACCTTCTTCTTGAACTCGTCGGCCATGCCCTTGAGGTCCTTGCCCGGCACGCCATTGAGCACGCGGGCGATCAGCTTCACGCCGCCGATCTCGCGCACTTCGTCGCTTGCGGCAGTCGTGCCGCCGGAAGAACCGCTGCCCGCAAGCGCCAGTGCCTTCTTGGCGTCCGACAACTCCCGCTCGATCCGGCGCTGACCGTCGACCAGCGCCTGCAGGCGGGACGGCAGATCCTCGGGCCGCACCTTCATCACCGCGGCCGCCTGGTTCAGCAGGTCGATCTGGTGACGGACGTGCTCTTCCGCAGCATTGCCCGCGACCGCCTCGATACGGCGCACGCCGGCGGAGACCGCGCCTTCGCCGACAATGCGGAACAGGCCGATGTCGCCGGTGCGCAGCGCATGGGTGCCACCGCACAACTCGACCGAATACTTCTCGCCGTCGGCGCCTCCCATGGCGAGCACGCGCACTTCCTCGCCGTACTTTTCGCCGAACAGAGCCATGGCGCCCGCCGCGATCGCCTCTTCCGGCGTCATCAGGCGGGTGGTGACCGAACTGTTGAGCCGGATCCGCTCGTTGACCTCGTCCTCGACCCGGCGAAGCTCCTCCTGGGAGATCGCCTTGGTGTGGCTGATGTCGAAGCGCAGCCGGTCGGGCGCGACCAGCGAACCCTTCTGCGTCACGTGCGTGCCGAGATGACGGCGCAGCGCCTCGTGCAGCAGATGCGTCGCAGAGTGATGCGCCCGCAACTGCGCCCGGCGAATGGCGTCGACCGACATGGCGACGTCGTCGCCCACCTTGATTTCGCCCGTCTCGACCGTGGCATGGTGGGCATGCAGGTCGCCCACCATCTTGTGGACGTCGGCGATGTCGGCGACGCCGTTGCCGCCGACCATGCGGCCGGTATCGCCCATCTGGCCGCCGGATTCGGCGTAGAACGGCGTCTGGTTGGCGATCAGCCAGCCGGTCTGGCCGGCCTTGAGCGCGGGCACTTCCTTGCCGTCGTGCACGATCGCCACGATCTTGCCCTCGGCGCGCTCGGTGTCGTAGCCGAGGAACTCGGTGGCGCCGGCCTTCTGGCGCACATCGAACCAGATCGCCTGGTCGGCGGTCTCACCCGAGCCGGCCCAGGCCGCGCGCGCCTTGGCGCGCTGCTCGTCCATCGATTTCTCGAAGCCCGCGGTATCGACCTTGATGTTGCGCGCGCGCAGCACGTCCTGCGTCAGGTCGAGCGGAAATCCGAACGTGTCGTACAGCTTGAAAGCAACCTCGCCCTTCAGCATGCCGCCGGGCTGCAGGCCGCGCGTCTCGTCCTCGAGCAGCTTGAGGCCGGTACCGAGCGTCTTCTTGAAGCGCGTCTCCTCGAGCTTCAGCGTCTCGGTGATCAGCGGCTGGGCGCGCGTCAGCTCGGGATAGGCGTCGCCCATCTCCTTGACCAGCGTCGGCACCAGCTTGAACACCACCGGATCCTGCGCGCCGAGAATGTGGGCATGGCGCATGGCGCGGCGCATGATGCGCCGCAGCACGTAGCCGCGGCCTTCGTTGGATGGCAGCACGCCGTCGGCGATCAGGAACGAGGTTGCGCGCAGATGGTCGGCGATCACCTTGTGCGACGCCCCTTGCGGGCCGTCGGGGCTGACGCCGGTCTCGTGCGCCACCGCCTCGATGATCGAACGGAACAGATCGATGTCGTAGTTGTTGTGCTTGCCCTGCAGGACGGCAGCGATGCGCTCGAGGCCCATGCCGGTGTCGATCGACGGCTTGGGCAGGCTGACCCGCTCCTCCCGGGTCACCTGCTCGAACTGCATGAAGACCAGGTTCCAGATCTCGATGAAGCGGTCGCCGTCCTGGTCGGGGCTGCCCGGCGGGCCGCCGGGAATATGCTCGCCGTGGTCGAAGAAGATTTCCGAGCAGGGACCGCACGGGCCGGTGTCGCCCATCGCCCAGAAATTGTCCGAGGTCGGGATGCGGATGATCTTGTGGTCGGGGAAGCCGGTCAGCTTCTTCCAGTGCGCCGCGGCCTCGTCATCCTCGCTGAACACGGTGACGCAGAGCCGGTCGGGCTTCAGGCCGAATTCCTTCGTGATCAGGTTCCAGGCCAGCTCGATCGCGCGTTCCTTGAAGTAGTCGCCGAACGAGAAGTTGCCCAGCATCTCGAAGAAGGTGTG
>CAWUOG010000458.1:0-2834 GCA_963923875.1 uncultured Alphaproteobacteria bacterium | reverse complement strand
GCACGTTCGGTACCACGATCGACGTCAGCGGACTCGACGAGGAAACCGTCGAGGCGATCGAAAACCATCGCTTCGATCCATTGCGCGACGTGCAATGGCGCAACAATGAACTCGATTTCCGGTCGATCGAAAGCCTGGTCGCGTCTCTCAACGAACCGCCGCCGCACGCCGCCCTTCAGCGGGTGCGCGAGCAGGACGACCAGCTCGCACTGCAGACGCTCGCCAAGCACTCGGATTTCCTGCCGCGGCTGCGTTCGGCGGCGAAGGTGAGGCTGCTCTGGGAAGTCTGCCAGGTGCCGGACTTCCGCAAGACCATGACCGAGGAGCACACCGCTCTGCTCGGCCAGCTGTTCACCCATTTGACACAAGGCGGCGAGAGACTTCCGGAGGACTGGATCGACGGCCACATCAAGCGGCTGGAGCGGTACGACGGCGACATCGATACCCTGATGGCGCGAATCGCCCATGTCCGGACGTGGACTTACATTTCGCACCGTACAGACTGGATTCAGCGTGCTGTGCACTGGCAAGAAAGGGCGCGGACCCTCGAAGACAAGCTGAGCGACGTGCTGCACCAGCGGCTGACGCAAAGGTTTGTCGATAGACGGGCCGCGCTGCTTGTAAGAAGATTGCGTGATGAGGGTGAAATGACGTCGTCTGTCGCCGCTGCCGGCGAAGTCACGGTCGAGGGCGAGCACCTCGGCAAGATCGAGGGCTTCCGCTTCGTGCCGGATGCGACCGAAGGCCATGCAGATCAGAAGGCCGTGCTGAGTGCCGCGCTGAAGGCGCTGCGTCAGGACCTGCCGGCGCGCCTGCAGGCCCTCGCCAACGCGCCCGACGGCGAGCTGGTGTTCGACGGCCAGTTGCGCATCTGCTGGGGCGGCGGGCCAGTGGCGCGCCTGCTGCCGAGCGGCGACGTGCTGGCGCCCAAGGTCGAGGCGTTGGCCTCGGATCTGCTCGATGGCCCGTCGCGCGAAGAGGTGCGCAAGCGCGTCGCGACCTGGGTCGAGACACGCATTCGGCTCGGCCTCAGCGAATTGATGGACGCACGCGCAACTTCCGAGCAATTGCCGGCCGGTGCGCGCGGCATCATCTTTCAGCTCTGTGAAAATCTCGGCGTGCTGCCGCGCCGGCCGATCGAGCAGCAGCTCGCCGAACTCGGCGACGAGGATCGCAAAGCGCTGGCCAAGCTCGGGGTGCGGGTCGGCGTCTTCTCGCTCTACTTCCCGAGTATGCTGAAGCCGGTGCCGATCCGGTTGCGCGCCGGCCTCTGGATGGTGGCCAAGAGTCGCGACACGATTCCGCCGCTGCCGGCCGAAGGCCGCACCTCGATGGATCTGCCGCAGGGCGCCGAGCGCGATTTCTATGCCTCGATCGGCTACCTGCCGCTCGGCGACCACGCGATCCGCGCCGACATGGTCGAGCGCCTGGCCGCGATGGCGCGCCAGGCGGTGCGCGAGAGCCGCGAGAAGGCGCGCCAGACGCAGCAGCAGGGGAAGCGGAACGCACCAAGGTCGGAAAAGGCCGATGGCAGCGCGATTCCTGCGCCCGCGACGGATGCCGAAATCAGCGAATGGGCGATCGTTGCCGCCGCGTTCGGCGAGAACGAGCCGACCGCCGAGGCGCCGCCGGCCGAAGCGGCTGCCGCCGACGCACCCGTCGAGGCAGGCCCAGAGCCGGCGTCCGCGCTTGTCGTCGAAGAAATCAAAACCGAAGAACCTGCGCCGGCAACGGCCGATGCGGCTCCCGCCGACGAGGCGAAGCCGGAAGAAGTGACAGCGACGGAGGCGCCCGCCGCCGAGGTCGCAACGGAAGAGCCGAAGAAGCCCGAGCCGAAACCGCTGCCGCCGGGCTGGTTCCGCGCCACGCCGCAAATGATGTCGTTGGTCGGCTGCTCGGAGCCCGAGATGGCCAACGTGCTGCGTGCGCTGGGCTATCGTGTGCATCCGCCGTCGGACGAACACGGACCGCTGTTCGCCTTCTCGGTGAAGCCGCGCTTCGTGCGCGAGCGCGAGGAGCAGCGCGAGCGTCAACGTCTGCAGGAACGTGAACGCCGCGAGCAGCGCCGCCGCGAACGTCCCGAGCGACCCAACGAGCGCCAGTTCTTTGCCGACAGTCCCAAGCGGGAGGGAGATCGCCGGGACGGACCGCGCGGACCCGAGCGCGATTTTTCACCTCGCTCGGACGGCAAGCCGCGGCAGGATGGCCCGCGAGGCGACGGACCGCCCCGTGAAGACCGAGGCCGCGACGATCGCCGAGGGCCGCGTCCGCCGCGCCGCGATTCGGGCGGCCCGGCACTGCGCCTCTACGCCACCACCGAGAAGAAGGGCGATGCCGCAGCAGACTCGCCCTTCGCCAAGCTGCTCGAGCTGAAGCTCGGCGGAAAGAAGTAGCCGTCCTTGCCGCGCACCTGAGTAAGCATGCGGCTCGACAAGTGGCTATGGCACGCGCGCTTCTTCAAATCCCGGTCGCTCGCCACCCGTTACGTGGAGAAGGCGCGCTGCCGCGTCGACGGACGGGTGACGGACAAGCCGCACGCGGCGGTGGCGCCGGGCATGGTGCTGACCTTCGCGCTTGGTCCAAGAGTTCGGGTCGTGCGGATCGTGGCGCTGGGCGAGCGCCGTGGACCGGCGACCGAGGCGCAGGCGTTGTATGATGAAATTGACTCTGCGTGATTTGGCAGCCTTGCGCTGCCCTCGGGCTCGCGTTAAGGACGCGGCCGCTCGCAACCGGAGCCGTTGATGACCTATGTCGTGACCGAGGCTTGCATCAAGTGCAAGTACATGGACTGCGTTGAAGTCTGCCCCGTCGATTGCTTCTACGAGGGCGAGAAC
>CAWUOG010000457.1:0-2837 GCA_963923875.1 uncultured Alphaproteobacteria bacterium | reverse complement strand
AGGTCGTAGAGCACGGTGTCGAAACGGCTGGCGATCAGATTGTCGGCATTGGGGTACATGCAGTCTCCTTAGCACATCCACCTTGCGGGGCCGCCAGCCCCGTGGCATCGGAGCAGCCATGAAGCCTTCCATTGCCGTCGTCGTCTTGGCCGCCGGTGCCGGAACACGCATGAAGTCGGCAATTCCCAAGGTCCTGCACGAATTGGCCGGTTGGCCGATGCTTCACCACGTGCTGCAAAGCGCGCTTCAGCTCAAGCCGTCGAAGGTCGTCGGCGTCGTGGCGCCCGGCGCCAAGGATGTCGCGGCTGCTTTTGCCCCCCACCCGACCGTCGTTCAGCGCCGTCCGTTGGGCACCGGCCACGCCGCCCGGCAGGCGCTCGGTGAATTGAGGGGCCATCGTGGACCCGTGCTGGTGGTGTTCGGCGATGCGCCGCTGATTACGACAGCGACGATGCAACGGCTGGTCGATGCCTGCGCTCGCGCCAAGGCGAAAATCGGCGTGCTGGGCTTCAGGGCGAGCGACCCCACGCCCTATGGCCGGCTGATCATGAACGGCGACGCGCTGGAGCGGATCGTCGAAAGCAAGGACGCGGTCGGTGAAGAGCGCGCCGTCAATTTCTGCAATTCGGGGGTCATGTGCCTCGATGGAGCCCTGATGGCCGGGCTGCTGGCGGGGATCGGCAACGACAACGTGAAGAAGGAATTCTATCTGGTCGATGCAGTGGCCGTGGCCCGCCGCGCCGGACACTGCGCCATTGCGGTCGAAGGGGCGGAGGCCGAGTTCCAGGGAATCAATTCGCGCGCCGAGCTCGCCGTCGCCGAGAAGGCGATGCAGGAGCGGCTGCGCGCCATAGCGTTCGAGGCCGGGGTCACCATGACTGATCCCGCCACGGTCTGGCTGGCCGCCGACACACGTCTGGGCCGCGATGTCACCATCGGCCCGAATGTGCGCTTTGGACCGGGCGTGACTGTCGGACCCGAGGTCGAGATCAAGGCGTTCTGCGACATTGAAGGGGCTCGCATCGGCAAGGGCGCCATCATCGGCCCGTTCGCGCGTATCCGCCCTGGTTCGGATGTCGCCGAGGACGTCCATATCGGTAATTTCGTGGAACTCAAGGCGACGAAGATGGGGCGTGGCGCCAAGGCCAATCATCTGGCCTACCTCGGCGACAGCGACGTCGGCGCTGCCAGCAACATCGGCGCTGGCACTATTGCGGTAAACTACGACGGCTACGGCAAGTGGCGGACCGTGGTGGCTGCGGAGGCCTTCATCGGCTCGAATAGTTCGCTGGTCGCACCGGTGCGCATCGGGCGCGGCGCCAACGTTACGGCCGGCAGCGTGATCACCGAGGACGTTCCGGCGGGTGCGGTGGCGTTCGGCCGGGCCCGCCAAGTCACAAAAAAGGGGCGTGCAGGCCCGCTTCGTGCGAAGCTGAAGGCCCGGGCGTCCGCTGCAAAAATGGCAGGCGCCAAGCGGGCAAAGAAGAAATAGCCACCCTCTCGCTCGGACGACCCACCCATGTGCGGCATCATCGGAATCATCGGCCAGGCGCCTGTCACACCTTTGCTCGTCGATGCGCTCAAGCGGCTTGAATACCGCGGCTACGATTCGGCCGGCGTGGCCACCCTGGTGGATGGCCGGATCGAGCGGCGGAGGGCCAAAGGCAAACTCGTCAACCTCGAGGATGCGCTCAAGACCAGGCCTCTGGCGGGTACGATTGGTATCGGCCACACCCGATGGGCCACGCATGGCAAGCCGAGCGAGCGGAATGCCCATCCGATCGCCACAGACCGCGTCGCGGTCGTACATAATGGCATCATCGAGAACTTTCAGGAGTTGAAGGACGAACTGATCGCGGAAGGGCGGAAATTCGACAGCGATACCGATACCGAGGTCGTGGCGCAGCTCCTCAGCTCATATCTGAAGGCGGGGCTTAAGCCCGAAGCGGCGATGAGCAAGGCGATGTCGCGCTTGCGAGGCGCCTTTGCGCTCGCCGTCCTGCTTCGGGATCATCCCGGCATGCTACTGGGGGCGCGGCGCGGCAGCTCCCTTGCCGTGGGTTACGGCGACGGCGAGATGTACATCGGCACGGATGCCCTGGCCCTCGCACCCTTCACCAGCCGCGTATCTTATCTGGAGGACGAAGACTGGGTGGTCGTGACGGCGAAGGGATGCACCGTCTATCAGGGAGACAGGAAGGTCGTCCGGCCGATCAAGAAGAGCGGCCTGTCCGCGAAGCTGATGGGCAAGGGAAACCATCGGCACTTCATGCTGAAGGAAATCCACGAGCAGCCTGCGGTAGTCGGAGACACGCTGCACTCGTATCTGGATTCGGCGACGCGCCGGGTCAGCCTTCCGGCACTATCGTTCGACTGGAAGAGGGTCAGCCGCGTCACGATGGTCGCCTGCGGCACCGCCTACTATGCCTGCCTGGTTGCAAAGTACTGGTTCGAACAGCTTGCGCGACTGCCGGTGGAAGTCGAAGTTGCCTCGGAATTTCGCTATCGCGAGCCGCCTCTGCCGCCGGGCGGCGCGTGCATCGCTGTGTCCCAGTCGGGTGAAACCATCGACACCCTGGAGGCGTTGCGATACGCCAAGTCGCAAGGACAGACGCTGCTTTCAGTGGTCAACGTCCCCGAAAGCGCCATCGCCCGCTTGTCGAATGTCGTGTTCCGGACGCTTGCCGGTCCGGAGATCGGTGTTGCTTCCACCAAGGCCTTTACGACCCAACTTGTCGTCCTGTTGGTGATGGCGATCGCTGCCGGACGGGCGCGGGGCACTGTGTCCCGGCAGCAGGAGGAGAGTCTGGCGAACGCCTTGATCGAGCTGCCATCGC
>CAWUOG010000456.1:0-2850 GCA_963923875.1 uncultured Alphaproteobacteria bacterium | reverse complement strand
TCTCCTTCGTGCTCGACGCCGGCAAGCACAATCACGGCATGGACGATCTCGCCGAGCGCTACTTGCAGCAGCAGACGATCAAGTTCTCCGACGTCGCGGGCTCGGGCGCCAAGCAGGTGAGCTTCGACAAGGTGCCGATCGACAAGGCGCGCGACTACGCCGCCGAGGACGCCGACGTCACCCTGCGTCTCTGGGCGCAGTTCAAGCCGCGACTGGCGGCCGAGCACATGGTCTCGGTCTACGAGACGATCGAGCGGCCGCTGATTCCCGTCCTGCTCTCCATGGAGCAAGCCGGCATCAAGGTCGACGCCCCGCTGCTGATGCGGCTCAGCGCCGATTTCGAGAAGCGCCTGGGCGAGCTCGAGCGCGAGATTCACAAGATCGCCGGTCGCGAATTCAATGTCGGCTCGCCCAAGCAACTGGGCGAGATCCTGTTCGACGAACAGAAACTGCCCGGCGGCAAGCGCTCCAAGACCGGCGCCTGGTCGACCGACGCCTCGGTGCTGGAGGAGCTTGCCAATGCGGGCCATCCGCTGCCGGTGAAGATCCTCGAGCATCGCCAGCTCGCCAAGCTCAAGGGAACCTACACCGATGCGCTGGTGCGCGAGCTCGACGCGAAAACCGGCCGTGTCCACACTTCCTACCACATGACCGGCGCCGCCACCGGCCGCCTCGCCTCGACCGACCCCAATCTGCAGAACATCCCGGTGCGCACCGAGGAAGGCCGCAAGATCCGCGAGGCCTTCATCGCCGAGAAGGGCTGCAAGCTCCTGAGCGCCGACTACTCGCAGATCGAGCTCCGGCTGCTGGCGCATGTCGCCGACATCGCCTCGCTGAAGGAGGCGTTCGCGCGCGGCGACGATATCCACGCCATCACCGCCTCGGAGATGTTCGGCGTGCCGGTCAAGGGCATGGACCCGCTGGTGCGCCGCCGCGCCAAGGCGATCAATTTCGGCATCATCTACGGCATCTCGGCCTTCGGGCTTGCCAACCAACTCGGCATCGGCCAACCCGAGGCGCGCGACTACATCGCCAAGTACTTCCAGCGCTATCCTGGCATTCGCGACTACATGGAAACGACCAAGGACTATGCGCGCAAGAACGGCTACGTGAAGACGCCGTTCGGCCGCAAGATTCACCTGAAATACATCAACGAGAAGAATCAGGGCATGCGCGCCTTCTCCGAGCGCGCCGCGATCAATGCCCCGCTGCAGGGTGGCGCCGCCGATATCATCAAGCGTGCGATGATCCGCCTGCCCGGCGCGCTCGCCGCCGCCCGGCTCCAAGCTACGATGCTGCTGCAGGTGCACGACGAACTGCTGTTCGAGGTTCCCGACAAGGAAATCGACAAGACCAAGGAGGTGGCCCGGGCCGTCATGGAAGGCGCCGCCAAGCTCTCGGTTCCGCTGGTGGTCGATACCGGTGTTGGCGCCAACTGGGCGGCGGCGCATTGACGATGACGATCCTGCGCCCGACGGCGATTGCCCTCTCCCTCGCCACCCTGCTCGTCTCGGCCGCTCACGGCCAGAAGGTCCCTGCCGCGGAACGCACCGCGCTTCCCTCGAAGGGGCTGCTGTGGGGCTCCAAGATGACGATCGAGACCCAGCCCTGCTGCACGCCGTCACCCGGCACCAAGGTCGCCGATCCGTCGGATCTCACCGTGATCGCCAGGAACGCCGACCGTGCCTCCCGCGAGGGTCCCGTCCTGCGCCTCAAGCTCCAGGGTGGCCGCAGCCTGAAGATCACCGATTGCGACGACGAGGGCGCCTGCGAGGCCGACCGCTTCCGCAAGCACCGGCTGGTCGCCTGGTGGCCGTCGCTCGGCTACTACGTCGTCGGCGTCAGCCTGTACGAGGAAGGGCTGGCCTACCTGATCTCGGAAAAGGACGGCCGCACGACCCTCGTCGCCGCGCCGCCCGTACTGTCGCCATCGGGACGCACGGCCGTCGCACTGGTGTCGAACCTGATGGCCGGTGTCGACCTCAACATCATCGATCTCACCGTGGAGCCGCCTAAAGTGGTCGACGTGACCACGATGCCGGCCTGTATCGGCGCCGGCCCGAACTCCTTCCTCCGCCCGAAGCCCGTATGGGTCGACGACAGTCATGTGCGGTTCGAGGGCGTGTCGCCGCAGCCCGACGACAATCCGACAACGAAGCAGCTTCTCCAGGTCGGCGCCGGTGCGCCGCGTTGGGAGTGCTGAGAGCAAAAGGGGTAGCGTCATGAAGATCTGGGGTCGCGCCAATTCGATCAACGTCATGAAGGTACTGTGGTGTGCCGACGAATGCGGCATCGCCTACGACCGCGAGAATGTCGGGCTGCAGTACGGCGGCAACGACCAGAAATGGTACCTCGACATGAACCCCAACGGCGTCGTGCCGACGATCGACGACGGCGGGCAGATCATCTGGGAGAGCAATTCGGCGGTGCGCTATCTCGCGGCCAAGTACGCGGCCGGCACATTGTGGCCGAACGATCCGGGCCAGCGCAGCGAGGCCGACCGCTGGATGGATTGGCAGCTCTCGACCATCTCGGAGTGCATGCGCGTGATGTTCTGGGGTCTAATCCGCACACCCGCCGACAAGCGCGACACGGCGGCGATCAAGAAGGCGGCGGCCGAGGGCGGCAAGCTGTGGGAGCGGCTCGACCAGAAGCTCGAGGGCCGCAAGTATGTCGGCGGCCAGCATTTCACCATGGGCGATATCCCGGTCGGCTGCTTCGTGCACCGGTGGTTTGCGCTCGACGTCGAGCGGCCCGATCTCCGGAACCTCAAGGCCTGGTATGAGCGGCTGAAAGCGCGGCCTGCCTATGCCAAGCACATCATGATTCCGCTGACCTAGGCGCAATTCA
>CAWUOG010000455.1:0-2864 GCA_963923875.1 uncultured Alphaproteobacteria bacterium | reverse complement strand
CCGTACTGCCGCGTTTCGGTCACGTCCGCCGCCGTATCTCTTGCACGGCCCCGGCCGCCTGGCCGGGGCGCAGACGAGCGATACGGAGGAGAACATGCGCAACGTCAATTGGCTGACGATGGCCGCGCTGGTTGCCCTGACCATCGCAGGCTGCGTGGAGTCCGATGGCTATCCGCATTCCAGCTACCGGCACGACCGCAACAGCGGCGGCTACTGGAACTCGCCGCGTGCCGACTACGATCGCGACGGCATCCCCAACCGATACGACCGCGACGCCAATGGCGACCGCATCCCGGATCGCTATCAGGGCCGTTGATGGCCTGACGACGCCCTGACGGAGCGCCACCTCTCACGGACATGTGAGAGGTGGTGCCTCTCTCGCCACAATTGCGACTCCCCTCGGCCGAAGTCCGTTGCGTATCGGCAACAGAGGGAAGGCCCATCACAAGGGCTCCCCGCGAGGAGGCAAGAAATGCGCAAGCTCAATTGGCTGATTCTGACCGCCGCCACCCTGGCCACGGCCGGTTGCGTGGAGTCGATGGACTCCGGCTACCCGACCGGATCCTACGGCTACGACACCTACTCGAATGGCTATTCGAGCGGCTACTACTCGGCCAATTCCTACCCGGGCCGCTACTACACGCGGCCGACCTACGTCTCGAACAACACCTATGTCTACAATCCGCCGCCGCGTGTGGTGACCCAGACCCGTTACGTGCCGGTGCCTGTCGCCGCGCCGGCCCCGCCCCCTCGGCCGCAACCCGCGAACCACGCGCCGGATCATCGCTGGAACAACAACCGCGACGATCGTCCAGCCCAGGCGGTCCGCCTGCCTTCGAACAACGACCATAGGCAGGCCAGCCGCAACGACAATCGCGGCAGCAATCGCCGAGGTGACCAGGACCGCGATGGCGACGGCCGGCCGGACCGGCGAAACTAGCGCCGGCGGTTGGCCGTCTGGCGGGCGGTCGCGCGAACCTCGGCGTCGTGCTGGCCAAGGGTCGGCGCGGCACGGCGCACACTGCCCGGCGTGGCCGACAGTTTGAGCGGCACGCCCAGGGTCTTCTGTTTGCCCGCCTTGGCGTGCTGAACCTCTGCCACCATGCCCCGCGCCAGAATCTGCTCGTTGGCGAACACCTCGTCGTGATGCAGCACCGGCCCGGCCGGAATGCCCGCGGCCTCGAAGGCGGCCAGCCATTGAGCGTTGCTCTGCTTGATCAGTTCGGCCTGGAGGATGGCAACCATAGCGTCGTTGTTCTTGACGCGCAGCGCATTGACCTTGAAGCGTGGATCGTCGACCAGCTCGGGCTTACCGATCATCTCGCAGACCTTCCTGAAGAAATTCTGCTGCGCCGCTCCGATGGTGAGCCAGCCATCCTTGGTCTGGAAGACCTGGTAGGGCGAGGAGCCGCGGTGGCCCTGGCCGAGCTTCTCCGGCCGCACGCCGGTCGCGAAGTAATTGGCTGCCTCGTAGACGCCAAGCGACACCGTGGCCTCGAGCAGCGAGGTCTCGACCCACTGGCCTTCACCGCTCTTGTGCCGCGCCTGCAGCGCCGACAACACGCCGATGGTGAGATAGAGTCCGGCACCGACGTCAGAAATGGCGAGGGGAATGCGATAGGGCGGGCCGTCCTTCGGCCCGGTCACCGACATCAGCCCTGACATCGCCTGGATGACGAGATCGAAGCCACCGCGCTTGGCGTAAGGCCCGGTTTGCCCAAAGCCCGAGATCGAGCCCAGGATCAGTCGCGGATTGCGCGCGTGGAGGGCTTTCCAGCCGATCCCGAGCTTGTCGAGCACGCCGGGGCGAAAATTCTCCAGCACCACGTCCGCGCCGTCGACCAGATCCCAGAAGATCTCCAGATCGTCGGCCGCCTTGAGGTCGAGCACGATGCCGCGCTTGTTGCGGTTCCACAGCATGAACGGCGCCCCCTCGCCCTCGACGAAGGGAGGCGCGCCGCGAATGGAATCGCCGGCCGGGCTTTCGATCTTGATCACGTCGGCCCCCATGTCGGCGAGTTGCATACCGCAGAATGGCCCCGACAGATGCGTCGTGAGATCGAGGACGACCAGACCGTCTAATGCGCCGCGATTCATGCCCACTCCGCAAACAGGAAAGGCTACTCTAGGCCCGCATGGCAGGCCGTCTCAAACCCTCTCTCGACACGCTGGGCGATCTCTTCCGGTTCGCGGTCCGGCGCTTCAAGGCTGCAAAACTCGCCTACGGCCACGGCACGACCAACGCCGTCGACGAAGCAGCCTTCCTGCTTCTCGAGGGTCTGCGCCTGCCGATCCACAACATCGATCCCTGGCTCGCGCTGCGCCCGACGGAGGCGGAGAAGGCGCGCCTGCTCACCCTGATCGACGCCCGCATCGCCCTGCGCCTGCCCGCGCCCTATCTGGTGGGCGCGGCCTACATGCATGGGGTGCGCTTCCATGCCGACAAGCGCGCGCTGATCCCGCGCTCCTTCATCGGCGACCTGCTGGTGGCCGGTGCCCTGCCGATCGCCGAGCCGGAGAAGGTCCGGCGCGTGCTCGACCTCTGCACAGGTTCCGGCTGCCTCGCGGTCCTGGCGGCGCTCGCCTTTCCTGCCGCGAAGGTCGATGCCGTCGATCTCTCGCCCGGCGCGCTGGCGCTCGCCAGACGCAATGTCGCGACGCACCGGCTGGGCGATCGCATCGCACTCCATCGCGGCGACCTGTTCGCGCCGCTCGCCGGACAGCGCTACGACCTCATCATCAGCAACCCGCCCTACGTCGATGCAAGGGGCATGGACCGCCTGCCACCCGAGTACCGGCACGAACCCCGAATGGCACTGGCGGCCGGCCGGGACGGGCTCGACCTCGTCCATCGCATCCTGGCC
>CAWUOG010000454.1:0-2874 GCA_963923875.1 uncultured Alphaproteobacteria bacterium | reverse complement strand
AGATGTGTATAAGAGACAGGTCATGACTACGTCTTGTTGTTCGAGTTCTATTGTGTGGCTAGCCTAGCGATGCGGCAACCCGATCGAAGGCGACCCAGAACTGGGCGCGCCGCGCGTCGGTTTCCATCAGGATCTCGTGCTTGGCGCCGTCGATGGAACAATGTGTGGCGCCGCGCACGCGTGCGACGGCGGCGGTGTGCGAGGCGATGTCGACCACCTTGTCGGCGGCCGCGCTCATGATGACGAGCGGAATGGAAATGCGCTCCAGCATGCCTGGCGAGAACAGCCGGTCGATCGAGCGCTGCGCCTCCTTCAGCCAGCCGATGGTCGGCCCGCCGAGCGACAGGCGCGGGTCGGCCTGGAACCACAGATCGGTGAAGCGGTAGCGCGTCTCATCGCTGGTGACGTCGTTGCCCTCGAACTTGCGGTGGCCGGGATCGTAAGGACCGGTCCAGGCCATGTAGGCGGTGTCGCGGACGCCGAAGGGGCTCAGCACCCGGGCCAGCAGTGCGATCGGCAGCGCCTGGCACAGACCGGTCATCGGCGAGACGCAGAACGACGCCGCAAAGGGGCCGGCGCCACGTTCGGTCAGGTAGCGCAGCAGGACGTTGCCGCTGGTCGAATGGCTGAGCGCCAGGACCGGCCGCGGCGCGGCAGGGGCGACGATCTCGGCCAGGAACTGCTCAAGGTCGGCAATATAGGTGTCGAAATCGTCGACATGGCCCTTGTCGTGGTCGGGCAGCGGCCGGTCGCTGAGGCCCTGACCGCGCAGATCGACGGCGAAAACCGAAAAGCCCCGGTCGAGCAGTTCGCCCACGACTTCGGTCGAGTACTTCTCGATGAACTCGGCCCGGCCCTGCAGCAGCACGACCGAACCGCGCGGCGTTCCGGGTGCGTTCCAGCAGCCGTAGCGCAGCCGCGCGCCGTTCTGCCGCACGAAGCCGTAGCGGTCGGCGGGCCGCCAGGTCGTGAGTTGAGCAGGCGGGAGGGCGGGGGCGGCGGATGCGTCAGACATTGGGTTCGGATTTTGACATTTTGGCCACGATCGATGTCGGACTCTTTACCGTATCCGGCGGCGCAAGCTATACATGTCCTCGTCGCCTAAGCATCTGCGATGGGTCGCGGGTGCGGAAATCTGGCGCAAGGAAGCCTCAAAGAGGTACGCCGCACTGCGTGGTCATCGGCTCGCGACGTTGAGTCGATCCGGCACGGTCCTTGCGTCGACGGAAATCGTCCGCAGGAGATTTGCGACCGCGATCGAGACATTCGTCCGAGGCGAGCGTGGGCCACCGGCGGCTGCCGGAGCTGTTTCGACCTAGATGTTCCGCCTCGGATTCGTTCTGCTGCTTGTTTGCGCGGCCACCCTTGTCGGGTGGCGCCTGCTCGATCGTGACGTGGTCGCCGCCGATGTCGAAGGCCCGCTGCACGGCGTGACCTACGCCCCGTGGGCCAAGGACCAGGATCCGCTCTCGGGCAAGGCGAGCGGCATCTTCTCTTTCCTGCGGACGGCCCTGAACGAGGAGCCGCCGGCCCCGATCAAGCCGCGCAAGAGCCAGATGGAGCGCGACTTCGCGCTGCTCGCCGGCAAGGTCGGTTCGGTCCGCACCTACCGCACCACCGATGGCGGCGAACTGATGCCGGAGCTCGCCGCGCGCTACGGCCTGAAGCTGGTGCCCGGTGCGTGGATCTATTCGCCGAGCGAGGCCAAGCTGCAGTTCGGCCGCGAGGCGAGCGAGGTCAATGCCGAGGAAACCCGCGCGCTGATCCGCATGGCCAACCAGAACCCCAACATCGAGCGGGTGCTGGTCGGCAACGAGAACATCCTGCGCTGGGACGGCCAGAAGTACCTGCGCAATCCCAACGCGACCAGCCCGGCCCAGCTCATCCGCGAGATCCGGAACGTCAAGCGCAACGTCAAGGTTCCGGTCAGCACCGCCGAGCCGTGGCACGTGTGGCTCGACTATCCCGAACTCGCCAAGGAAGTCGACTATCTTGCCGTTCACATCCTGCCGTACTGGGACGAGAAATCGAGCGAGACGCCCCTCGACTACCTGAAGAACAAGATCGAGCTGCTGCGCAAGGCGTACCCGAACAAGAACATCATCGTCACCGAGATCGGATGGCCGTCGAACGGTGCGGAGCGCCGCAGCCCGGCCACCGGCTACATCAAACGGGCGACGCCCGCCGAGCAGGCCAAGAACGTGCGCGACGCGGTGGCGTGGCTCAAGAAGCAGAACATCGAGCACTTCGTGGTCGAGGCGATCGACCAGCCGTGGAAGAGCTACGACCTCGAGGGCAAGGCCGGCGGCTACTGGGGGCTTTGGAATGCCGACCGGCAGCAGAAATTCTCGTGGACTGGGACCATCGAGACCTTCCCGCAGTGGCTCGCCTGCGCGCTCGGCGCGCTGCTCGGCGGCCTGCCGATCATGCTCTTCTTCCTGTGGCGCTGGCGTTCGTTGGCCACGATGGGGCAGGTCGCCTTCTGCGGCCTTGTGGCATTGTCGACCAGCGCCATTGCCTACGGTGCGGCGGTCGCGGCGGGAACCTACATGGTCACCAGCGAGATGATCGGCTGGGGTGCGCTCGCCTTCTTCCTCGTGCTGAGCCTCGGCATGGCGCTCGTCCAGGCGCTGGAACTGGTCGAGACGGTCTGGCGCCGCCACTGGATGCGCGAGGCGCTGCCCGCCGCCCAGATGATCGTGCGCCAGCCGGCCGACCGCGTGTGGCCCAAGGTCTCCCTGCATCTCGCAATCTGCAACGAGCCGCCGGCGATGGTGATCCAGACCATCGAGTCGCTGGCCGCGCTCGACTACCCGAATCTCGAAGTCATCGTCATCGACAACAACACCAAGGATCCCGCGGTGTGGCGCCCGG
>CAWUOG010000453.1:0-2875 GCA_963923875.1 uncultured Alphaproteobacteria bacterium | reverse complement strand
GCGGACGGCTCAGCGGTAAGAGATGCGGGGGTCGAGCCAGCCATAAAGGATATCGGCGAAGAAGTTGAAGAGGACGACGAGACAGGACAGCACGAACGTCACGGCCATGACGACCGGCGTGTCGTTGGCGAGCATGGCCGAGATCAGCAGCGAGCCGATGCCGGGCACGCGGAAGATCTGCTCGGTGACCAGGGCGCCGCCGAACACGATCGGCAGCTGCAGGGCGATCAGGGTGACCACCGGAATGAGCGCGGTGCGCACGATATGCCGCATGGTCACGGCGCGCTCGCCGATACCCTTGGAGCGCGCGGTGGTGACGTAGTCGAGCCGCACCACGTCGAGCACGGCGGAGCGCACGTAGCGCACCAGCGAAGCACCCTGGAACAGGCCCAGCACCACGACCGGCATGATCGACTGGCGCAGTTGCTCCCAGAGATATTGCCAGCCGGTCGAGGTCAGGTCGGCGCGGTAGACCATCGGCAGCCAGTCGAGCTTGACCGAGAACAGCAGGATCAGCAGCAGGCCGGTGAAGAAGGTCGGCAGCGAGAAGCCGACGAAGGCCAGCGTGTTGGCGACCTGGTCGAATACCGAATAGGGCCGCGTGCCGGCCAGCACGCCGACCGGCAGGGCGACCAGAATGGCCAGGATCTGGGCGGCGCCGATCACGATCAGCGTGGTCGGCAGGCGCTGCAGGATCAGGGTCTCGACATTGATGCGGCTGGCGAAGGAGAAGCCCCAGTCGCCATGCAGCATGGCGTTCAGCCAGTGGCCGTAGCGCATCCACACCGGGTCATCGAGCCCGAACTTGGCGCGCAGCGATGCCGCCACCTCGGGCGGAATCGCCGGATTGGCCGCCAGTTCGGCGAACGGGTCGCCCGGCGCCAGCGCGAGCACGCTGAACAGCACCACGCTGATGCCGAACATGCTCGGGATCATCAGCAGAATGCGTCGGATGACGTACTGGCGGCTCATTCGGGCTGACGGTTCATGCGTGCTGAAGGCTCATGCGGGGCCTGGTGCAAGAATCGTGACATCCCGAGCCCGGCCGGCCGCCGTTTCCCGGGATGTCACACATTTTACGGCTCTTCGGCTCAGCCTTCCTTGAACCAGCTCTCGATGTCCCAGGTGTTGTTGTCCCAGCCGCTCATCACGGCATTGAGCTTGTTGTTGAGCGCCGCGACGCCGGGACGGGCCACCACCGGGATGACGACCTGGTTGTTGATCGCGAGGTCATTGGCCTTGATGAAGATCGCGGCCCGCTTGACCGGGTCGAGCTCGTCCTGACCCGCCTTGTAGTTGTCGTCGTACTCCTTGCTCTGCCAGCGCGTGATGTTGCGGCCCTGCCACTTGTTGGCCTTGGTCGCCGCTTCCCACGAGCAGAACTGGTTCATGAACTGCTCGGGATCGGGCTGCGTCATGGTCGTCGTGTACATCTGCAGGTCGCAATAGAAGTGCGGGTAGGTGTCCGGGTTGGCCACGTCCGACGAGAAGAACACCGATGCCGTCACCGCCTTGACCTCGATGTCGATGCCGGCCTTCTGGCAGGCCTGCTTGATGATCGCCTGGGTCTTCTGGCGCGGCTGGTTGATCGAGGTCTGGAAGACGAACTTCAGCTTCTTGCCGTCCTTGGCGCGGATGCCGTCAGTCCCCTTCTTCCAGCCGGCCCTCTCGAGAAGGTCGTTGGCCTTCTCGACGCTGAACTCGTACTTGGTGTTCTTGGAGCGGAATTTCTCCGGATTGTTGACGAAGTTCGCCGTGGCGATGCCGGTGCGGCCGTAGATGAACTTCTCGACCGACGCCTTGTCGACCAGCATGGTCAGCGCCTGCCGGACCTCGGGATACTGCAGGGTCGGATGCTTGGTGCCGAGCTTGGCGCGTTCGCCGTCGACCTCGGTCCAAGGGTCCGTCGTGTTGAGCTGCATGTGCTCGATGTTGCCGCCCGGCGAGATGACGCACTTGCCCTTGCCGTCCTTCTCGAGGCGCAGAAGGATTTCATCCTCGACCTGCAGGTTCCAGGCGAAGTCGTATTCGCCGGTCTGCAGCACCGCGCGCGCCGCCGACACAGCGTCGCCACCACCCTTCATTTCAATCGCGTCGAAATAGGGTTTGTTGGCCATGTGGTAGTTCGGGTTGATCACGCCCGACACCATGTCGCCCGGCTTGAAGTCCTTGAACATGTACGGGCCGGTGCCGACCGGCTTGAGGTTGGTCGGCGCCTCGCGCGACTTCGCCCCGGTGTAGTCGGCGAACAGGTGCTTGGGAATGATCATGCCCTGGGTGCCGACGAAGGCATTGGCCCAGAACGGCGTCGGCTTGTCGAACTTGATGCGCACCGCATAGTCGTCGACCTTCTCGACGATGACGTCCTTGTAGTTGGCGACCGTCACGGCGGCCGTCGCCGGATCCTTCGCGTACTCCCAGTTGAACACGAGATCGTCGGCGGTGAACGGCTTGCCGTCATGCCACGTCACGCCCCGCTTCAGCTTCCACACCACCGACTTGCCGTCGGCGGCGATGGTGCCGTCCTCGCGGTTGGGGATCGAGGCCGCCAGTACCGGCTTGAGGTTGCCGTCGCCGTCCCAGTTGGCCAGCGGCTCGTAGAACAGGCGTGAGCCATCCTGGTCCTTGGTGCCGACCGCGAAATGCGGATTGAGCAGGGTCGGGCCCTGCCACCACAGCACCTTGAGCAGGCCGCCGCCGCCGCGCTTGGTCGGCTTGTAGGGCGCGGCCTTGGCCTGCGCCATCGCCACGCCGGAGAAGGCCAGCAACTGCGTCGCCATCGGCGCGGTCAGTCCGACTGCAGCCATGCGCTTGACGAAGCCGCGCCGCGACAGACGGCCGCCCTTCACCTTGTCGATCAATCCCCGCAGCTCGC
>CAWUOG010000452.1:0-2876 GCA_963923875.1 uncultured Alphaproteobacteria bacterium | reverse complement strand
CCCTTCCGGTCGTGCAGGACGTCCAGCGTGTGAAGCGCGATCATGCGCTCCTCGTCGGTCGGAATTACCCGCACGGCGACCCGGGACGATGCAGCGTCGATCCGCGGGCCAGCCGCTTCGTTCGCAGCGGCATCGATCTCGGCCCCGAGCCAGATGCATCGCGCAGCGACCTCGCGACGCGTTGCGGCATCGTTCTCGCCGATGCCGCCGGTGAAGACCAATCCGTCGAGGCCTCCCAGGGCGGCGGACAGGGATCCGATCTCCCGCGCAATGCGATAGACGAAGAGGTCGATCGCCTCGCGTGCCTCCGGCGCTGGCGAGGCGCGCAGCGTGCGCATGTCCGAGGAGATGCCCGAGACGCCGAGCAGGCCGGACTTGCTGTAGATGAGCTCCTCGATCTGCCGCGCGTTCATGCCCCGCTCGTCCATCAGGTAGAGCAGGACGCCGGGATCGAGCGCGCCGGTGCGCGTGCCCATCATCAACCCGTCGACCGCGGTGAAGCCCATGGTGCTGGCGACGGAGCGTCCGTCGCGCATGGCGCAAAGACTGGCGCCATTGCCGAGATGGGCGACGATCACCCTGCCGGCAGCGATCACGGGCTCGGTCTCGCGCAGGCGCGCGGCGATGTACTCGTAGGACAATCCGTGGAACCCGTAGCGACGCACGCCCGCCGCGGTGAGCTCGCGCGGCAGGGCGAAGGACTGCGCCAGCAGGGATTGGCTGCGGTGGAACGCCGTGTCGAAACAGGCGACCTGCGGCAGATGCGGCGTGGCTTCGGCGATCACGCGGATGGGCGACAGGTTGTGCGGCTGGTGCAGGGGCGCCAACGGAACGAGCCTGGCCAGCGCCTCCAGAACCGCGGCATCAACCCTGACCGGCGCAGCATAAGCCATACCACCATGAACCACCCTGTGGCCGACCGCCTGTACCGGCGTGTCGATGGCGAACTGGCGGCCGGCCTGCAGGACTTCCTGGGTGGCGGCCTTGTGATCGAGTTCGCCCTTCTTCCAGGTGCGCTCGAGCAGGGTCTCGCCGTGTGCATTCACGACTTTCAGGTGGGGGGCCGAGCCGATCTTCTCGATCTGGCCGCGATGAAGCAGCGCCAGGTCCGGACCGGCCTCGTAGAGGGCAAACTTGATGCTGGAGGAACCGGCGTTGATGACGGCGATGCTGCCCTTCATGCCGCGGTCAGCCTACGATCTTGACCGTACTCGCACGCCTCGCCGCCGCGACCGCCACGGCGACCGCGCACGAGGCGAGCCGGGTCAGCAGCGAATCGGCGCGGCTGGTCAGCACGATCGGCACCCGGGCGCCGAGCACGATGCCCGCGGCATCGGCGCCGGCCAGGAACGACAGGCTCTTGGCCAGCATGTTGCCGGCCTCGAGATCGGGAACGAGCAGCACGTTGGCGCGGCCGGCAACCGGCGAGACGATGTGCTTGATCGCGGCGGCATCGGGGCTGATCGCATTGTCGAGGGCCAGTGGCCCGTCGATCAGCGCCCCGGTGATCTGGCCGCGATCGGCCATCTTGCAGAGGGCGGCGGCCTCGACCGTCGACGGCACCTTGGGATTGACCGTCTCCATCGCGCTCAGGATCGCCACCCGTACCTCGGGTGCGCCCAACGCCCGGGCGAGGTCGATCGCATTCTGCAGGATGTCGACCTTCTCCTCGAGGGTCGGCGCGATGTTGACCGCGGCATCGGTGATGATCAGCGCGTCGGCATGGCCAGGGACGTCCATGATGAAGCAGTGGCTGATGCGCCGCGCAGTTCGAATGCCGGTCTCGCGCGCCACCACGGCAGCCATCAGCTCGTCGGTGTGCAGGCTGCCCTTCATCAGCGCCTCGGCCTTGCCGGCCTTGACCAGCGCCACCGCCTTGGCGGCCGAGTCGTGGCTATGCTCGGAACTGACCAGTTCGAATCCAGCGATGTCGAGCCCGGCTTCCTTGGCCACGGCGCGCACGCGCGCGGCCGGCCCGACCAGAATCGGCTTCACGAAGCCCAGCTTCGCCGCCTCGACGGCGCTCTCGAGCGAGACCGTGTCGCAGGGATGCGCGACCGCCATGCCGATCGCCGGCATGCGCTGCGCGGCCGCAATCAGCCGATCATACTTCTCATGGCGCCGCCCTGTGGGCTGCGCGGCATCCTCGGGCATACGCGGGCTCTCCGTCACTCCCAGCTCAGGATCACGGCGACGTCGCCGCGCATGCCGCCGGGGCGGTCGATGATCTCGAACTTCATGTGATAGCCGCGCGGCTGCAACTGACGTTCGTAGAACGACCACAGCTCCTTCGGAATGCCGGTCAAGGTCTTCTGCCAGCCCTCTTCCGCCTGGTCGATGGCCCGGCCGTTGTCGGTGCACAGGTGATTCGGGAAGCGCAGAACCTGGACCGACGTCAGGCCATTGGCGACCGCGCGCTCCACGATGTGCCCGGCCTTTTCGAGGACCTGCTCATCGCTCATGCCCGACGGCTTGCTCAGCCGGTCGAGGAAGGCCTGATGCTCGGCTTCGGCGGCCGACTTCGCCTTTGCGGCGGCGCTGGCCTTCTCCGCCTCTGCCAATGCGATCTTGGCCCGCAAGTCCTTGGCGCTCAGGATGTTCATGCTACCCTCCAATTGCGCGGCAATTTTCGGCGCTCCTCGGGCGCCTTACATTGACGAAGATCAACGCACGATTTCGCCGGCGCCGCCGAATTCCAGCAGCGGTCAGAACTTGCTCTCGACATAGCGCCGCCGCCGCATCGCTTCCGAGTCGTCGTACTTTCCCTTCATCGAACGGTCGCCCAGCTTTATCTTCTCGTGATCGACCTTCTTGTAGGGGATGTGCGCAAGAATGTGCGAGATGATGTTGAGCCGCGCCTTCTTCTTGTCGTTGGA
>CAWUOG010000451.1:0-2877 GCA_963923875.1 uncultured Alphaproteobacteria bacterium | reverse complement strand
TTGCCGCCCTTGTAGGCGACGTGGGTCATGGTGAGGCCGGCCATGTGGGCGAACAGCGCGCCGGCGAGATGCTGCGAGGAACCGTTGCCGCCCGAACCGTAGGTCAGCGGCTTGGGCGAACTCCGGGCCAGCGCGATCAGGTCGGCGAGCGTCTTCACCGGCAGCGACGGATGCACCAGCATGAGCTGGGGGAAGGTCGCGAGCAGGCTGATCGGCGTGAAGTCGGCAGTGCCGTCGTAGGGCAGCTTTCTGTAGATCAGCGGATTGATGGCGTGACCCATCGCCACGGTCGAGAGCGTGTAGCCGTCGCCGGGCGACTTGGCGACGATCTCGCCGGCCACGACACCGTTGGCGCCGGCACGATTGTCGGCAACGACGGTCTGGCCCCATTTCTCCTGCAGGTGCTGGCCGACCGCGCGCGCCAGCAGATCCGTCGTGCCGCCTGGCGCGAACGGAATGACCATGCGGATCTGCTTGTCGGGATACGCAGCCTGCGCGCCCGCCCTGAACGGCGCAGAGAAAGGAGCGGAGACCGCGGCGGCTCCGGCCAGAACGCTGCGTCGCTTCATTGCAGGTAGTATCCCGACGGCGTGCCCTTGACGGTCGTGCGCTCGAGGTGGCGGATCTCGCCTTCGGCGTAGTCGCCCAGCGCGATGTGCATGGTGCAGCGATTGTCCCACAGCAGGATGTCATCCTGCCGCCACTGGTGGCGATAGACGAACTGCGGCCGGGTGGCATGACGCACGAGGTAGTCGATGATCGGCTTGCTCTCCTCCTCGGTCATGCCGACCAGACCGGATACCTTCTCGCCGATGTAGAGCGCCTTGCGGCCGGTCTCGGGATGCACGCGCACCAGCGGCTGGGCGATCGGCGGATTGATCCGCGTCTGCTCGCGCTCGCGCTCGGTGTCGCGGTCGGTGACCTTGCGTCGGCCGGTATGCACGCCATGCAGCGGCTCGATCATCTTCTTCATGCCGTCCGACAAGGTGTCGTAGGCCATGTACATGTTGGTGAACATCGTGTCGCCGCCGACCGGCGGGATGGTGATGCCGCGCAGCAGCGAGCCGAGCGACGGCTCCAGCGTGAACGACATGTCGGAGTGCCATTGCTGGCCGGTGTACTTGGACGCCGACTCCTTGCCGTCCTTCTCCGGGATGTTGGTCACCAGCAGCAGTTCGGGATAGTCGGGATGGCGGTCGCGCGGCAGGGAATCGTGCCGGTCGAGCTCGCCGAAACGACGGCTGAAGGCGATGTGCTGTTCGCGCGTGATCTTCTGGTTACGGAACAGCAGGATGCCGCTCTCCAGGAACTTCGAGTGGATCTGGTCGAACTCGGAATTGCTGAGCGGTTTGCCGAGGTCGACGCCCTGGATCTCGGCGCCGAGGGCATGGGACAGCGGTCGGAAGGTGAGGCTCATGGCGTCATCATTGCCGATTTGGCGGCCCGAAAGCAGCCCGATTCGGCAAGGGTGCCATGAGCGTTGGCTGAAAGCCTCGACGCATGCACGTTTCCACCCTTCGAGACGGCCGCTGCGCGGCCTCCTCAGGGTGAGGCTTTGTTGAACAGGCAAGGCCCTCATCCTGAGGAGCAGCCGCAGGCTGCGTCTCGAAGGATGGGCAACGAGTGAAGGCCTAGTCCCTGACGGGGGGCATTTCGGTCAGCCACTTGCGGGCGTCATGGATGCTGCGGAAAACCCGCGCCGGACGGCCGTCGACTTCAAGGCTGGCGAACAGGTTGGCGAACTCGCCGCGTTCGGGGTCGGCGACGAACGCCACCGCGCCGCGCGGCTTGTCCGTCGGCGCCTCGCGAATCAATCGAACCAGCGCGCGGAGTTCCTGCTCGGTGAATCCGGGATGCGCGTCGATCACGTTCAGGATTTTGCGATAGTGGATCAGGTCGTTCTTCTGGATCTCGAGCGCGAACTCGATGAAGTCCGAGAGCTGCATCTGGCCTTCGAACAGGCCGATCACCAGTCGATCGGGATGATAGAACGCGATGCGGACCGACATGCTCCCACAGTAGGGGAAGGATTCCTCTCCCGACAAGTCTTCGCGCCGATATCGTCATCGTCAGTGCGGTAATCGCGAAGCCGGCCGCTCCGGCGCATCAGTCGTAGAACTGCGGCGACAGCTTGCGACTGTTGAAGCTCGGCAGGTCATGGTTGATCCAGAGCTGGGCCTTCTTGTCGTCGAGCACCTTCTGTACCCGGGTGCGCGAGGCGCGGGTCTGGTCGGCGCTGGTGTTCATCGTCGGCACGCGGTCATTGTCCCAGTTGTCCTTGAAATGAGCGAGATCGCCGCTCAGCACGAGCCAGCCGGTCCTTGCGAGATTGACCAGCAGCACCTGATGGCCGGGCGTGTGCCCCGGGGCCGAGAGGATCACGACGCTGCCGTCGCCGAACACGTCGAGGTCGCCCGCGAGCTGCTGCATCGGCCGGTCCTTCCTGAACGGCGCCGGCTTGCCCTCGGCGAAGGCGAAGTCGATCTCGGCCTTCTGGATCAGCAGCGTCGACTTCGGGAACATGTCGACGTTGCCGACATGATCGCCGTGGGTGTGCGAGACCGCGACGTAGGCGATGTCATCCGGCTTGACGCCGAGTTCGGCGAGCTGGGCGGCGAGCTTCCGGGCGCGCGTCGCCGTGCCGATCGGGCTCGTCACCGGCTTGTCGGCGATGGCATCGGGATAGCCGGTGTCCCACAGCAGCCACTGATTGCCGTGCTTGATCAGCGTGCAGGAGTCGGAAAGCTCGATCGGCTTGCCGACATTGACGCCCGGCGACCATCGCGCCTGGTCGCTCGCGGCGTTGTGGCCACAATCCATTACATAAAGACGGTCGGCCGCCTTGCCCGACGTCTGGGCGGCGGCCGGAACGGCGAA
>CAWUOG010000450.1:0-2885 GCA_963923875.1 uncultured Alphaproteobacteria bacterium | reverse complement strand
CCGCAACGAGATTGTCCGCGACCGCGCGCCCGATATTGCCCAGACCGAGAATTCCAACCGACTTCATGGCGGGACAATGGCACGGCCCACGTGCACGTCGCCACGCTTGCGCACATGCCGGCAAGTGACCATTTTGGTGAAACAGAAAAGGGTAACCGCATGGCAGCCAAGGGCATCAATCACCTCGTCACCGCCGATGGCCTCTTCTTCGGGAAGGGCGCGCTCGACCGGCGCAAGACCGAGAAGATGGTCAACGAGGCTCTGGCCGGCTGCGACGACGGCGAGCTGTTTCTCGAATACGTGCAGAGCGAAGGGCTTGCGTTCGACGACGGCAAGCTGAAGAGCGCCTCCTACGACACCACCCAGGGCTTCGGCCTGCGTTCGGTGGCGGGCGAGGCGACCGGCTTCGCCCATGCCTCCGCCCTCGACGAACACGCGCTGAAGCGGGCCGTGTCAACGGTCAAGGCCGTTCGCTCGGGCAAGGGCGGCACCGCCGACGAGTCGCCGCGCGGCACCAACCGGCTGCTCTATGCCGATGACAATCCGATCGATGGCGAAGGCTTCGAGAAGAAGGTGAAGCTGCTGCAGGAAATCGACGCCTATGTCCGCGGCAAAGAGCCGAAGGCCCGGCAGGTCTCGATCTCGCTCGCCGCCAGCTGGCAGGTCGTCGAGATCATCAAGGCCGACGGCTGGCGTGCCGCCGACGTGCGGCCGCTGGTGCGGCTCAACGTGTCGGTGGTCTGCGCCAACGGCGACCGAATGGAGTCGGGCTCGACCGGCAGCGGCCAGCGCGCCGCCTATGGCGACATCTTCAAGCCGGACTACTGGAAGAAGGAAGCCGACGAGGCGATCCGCCAGGCGCTGGTCAATCTCGACTCGGTGGCGGCGCCCGCCGGCGAGATGCCGGTGGTGCTGGGCTCGGGCTGGTCGGGCGTGCTGTGGCACGAAGCGGTCGGTCACGGCCTGGAAGGCGACTTCCACCGCAAGAAGACCTCGATGTTCACCCATCTGATGGGCCAGATGATCGCCTCGCCCGGCGTCACCGTGGTCGACGACGGCACGCTCGCCGACCGGCGCGGCTCGCTCACCATCGACGACGAGGGCACACCCACAGGGCGCAACGTGCTGATCGAGAACGGCCGGCTGGTCGGGCTGATGCAGGATCGCCAGAACGCGCGGCTGATGGGCGTGAAGCCGACCGGCAACGGCCGGCGCCAGAGCCATGCCCATGCGCCGATGCCGCGCATGACCAACACGTTCCTCATGGGAGGCGACAAGGATCCGAGGGAAATCATCGCCTCGGTGAAGAAGGGCCTGTACTGCGCCAATTTCGGCGGCGGTCAGGTCGACATTGTCTCGGGTAAGTTCGTGTTCAGCGTCACCGAAGGCTACATGATCGAGGACGGCAAGATCATGCAGCCGGTCAAGGGTGCAACCCTGATCGGCTCCGGATCGGAGGCGCTCACCAAGGTCGCGATGGTCGGCAACGACATGTCGCTCGATCCCGGCATTGGCACCTGCGGCAAGGACGGCCAGGGCGTGCCGGTCGGCGTCGGTCAGCCGACGCTCCGCATCGACGGGATCACGGTCGGCGGCACCGCGACCGGCTGAGGCCAATGCGGCCGCCGCCGGAGGTCAGTCCTTGGCCGGCGCCTTGCCGTAGTCGCCGTCGCTGACCGGCTCGAGCCAGGTCGTCGCGTTGCCCTTGTCGTCAGTCTCCGACATGGCGAGATGGCACATCATCGTGTCGGGCGCCGAACCGTGCCAATGACGCGCACCCGGCGGAATCACCACCGTGTCGCCCGGCCGGATTTCCTGCACGGGCTGGCCCTCGAGCTGATAGCGGCCGACACCGGACAACACATAGAGAATCTGACCGACCGCGTGCTTGTGCCAGTTGGTGCGCCCGCCCGGCATAAAGGTGACGCGCGAGGCGCGCAGCTTCGAAGGACCTTCCGGTGCCCATACCGGATCGGACACGACCGGTCCGACAAAGTTCGCCGTTTCGGCCTTGGATGTCGGCCGGGCTGCCGCCCGCATGATCCTGGGTTTCATGTGTCTCCTCCTGGGAAGACGAGCGTAGTGGCAGGCTGACCAAATCGCCAGCCTTGCTCTTTCCGAACCGTGCGCGCTCCCGCGCTTGGTTACAAGGGCTGCCGCGCACCGATGACTTCGCCGTTTACGGCGAAGTCACTTATCCAGCCAAACATCCTCGAAGCGCCAGCCGTTGTAGATGCTGTTGGACTGTATCACGACGCCCTTGACGTGAGGTTGCCAGCAGCCGGCCGCCATGCCGTTCAGGATGATCGGCCGGGCGATATCCTCCTGCAGTTTCCGGTCGATTTCCCAGACCATCTTCAGCCGCTTTTCGACATCGAGCTCGCGCGATTGCGCCTCGAATAGCCTGGTCATCTCCGGATTGCAGTAGTTGTTCAGGTTGCGCAGCGAGCCGCAGGCATAGCCTTCGAAGAACGTGACGTCGGGATCGTCGACGGCGCTGCCCGTCAGGTTCAACGCCACGACGTAGTCCTTCTTGAAGACGCGGTTGTAGTAGATGGCGGTATCGATCACTTCGAGTTCGCCGTCGATGAAGATGTGCTTCAGCTGATCGATCAGGATCACCGCGGGATCGCGAAAGGTCGCGATATTGCGCGTGCTGACCTTGAGCTTCATCCGCTTGTCCGGACCGTAGCCTGCCTGCTTCATCAGTTCGCGCGCCTGCTCGCGTGCCTTCTCGACGTCGCCGTAACCCGGGATGCCCTTCACCATCTCCTCCGGCATGCCCCATACGCCGGCGGGCGGCGGCAGCATGGCGCCGCCCACCTTGCTATGGCCCTCGTCGAGGATGGTGTTGAAGGCCTGCCGGTCGAGCGTCAGCGCCATGG
>CAWUOG010000449.1:0-2887 GCA_963923875.1 uncultured Alphaproteobacteria bacterium | reverse complement strand
GTTCGACCTTGATGATCTCGGCGCCCTGGTCCGCCAGCAGCATCGTGCAATACGGTCCTGCCAGCATCTGCGTGAGATCGACGACGCGGACACCATCGAGCGCTCCGAGGACGGCGCCGGGGACTTTCGTCACTTGTCTCCCCAGTGGCTGCGCCTCTTGATCAGTACGGTGCGCTCGCCCTCGAAGATGTGCTTGTCGTCCTGGTTCACGCCGTAGTGCTTGAATCGGACGATGCCGGCATCGTCCTGCCTGGCATCGGTCTTTTCCAGGACTTCGCTGTAACAGTAGAGCGTATCGCCGTGATAGAGCGGCCCCTTGAGGCGGATCTTGTCCATGCCGAGCTCGGCCAGCGCGTTCTCGGCCGTGTCCTGGGCGGCGAGGCCGATGCACATCGAGATCGTGACGCCGCCGAAGCCGAGGCGCTTGCCGTAGCTCATGCCCTGGGTCAGGTGCTCGTTGAAGTGGGCCTCGGCCGTGTTCATCGTCACGTTGGTGATCCAGACCTGTTCCATCGGCTCGACGGTCTTGCCGCGGGCGTGCTTCAGCACCTCGCCGACGGTGAAGTCCTCGAAGTAGTTGTTCTTGCCTGTGAGGCTGGAAACCTTGAGAGGGGCGGCCTTCATCAGTTCCTCCCGTCTAGTTCCGGCCCCGGCCCAGCAGCCGGTCGGAGATGATGCGCTTCTGGATCTCCGACGTGCCCTCGAAGATCTTGGTCAGGCGCGCGTCACGCCAGTGGCGCTCGACGGCGTGGAGCGTGGTGTAGCCCGCGCCGCCATGGATCTGCAGGCCCTCGCTGCACACACGCTCGGCCATCTCGGAGGCGAACAGCTTCACCATCGAGGCTTCCTTGTCGCAGCGCTGGCCGGTGTCGATCTGCTCGCAGACGAAATAATTAAGCTGGCGGGCGGCTTCGATCTGGGTCGCCATCTCGGCGATCTTGAAGCGGATCGCCTGAAAGTCGGAGATCGGCCGCTCGAACTGGCGGCGCTCGCCGGCATATCGGATCGAATCGTCGAGCGCACCCTGGGCGAGGCCGATCGCACGCGCGGCGGTGTGGGCGCGTGCCGTCTCGAGGCCGGACGTTGCGTAATAGAACGCATGCCCTTCCTCGCCGATCATGTCGGAGGCCTCGACGCGGAAATTGTCGAAGGCGAGTTCGTAGGTCTTCCAGCCGAAATAGCCGATCTTGGGAATCGGCGCGCCGCTCACGCCCTTGGGCAAGGTGCCGCGCTTCTTCTCGACGAAGAACATCGACAGGCCCATGTGCCGCTTGCCCGGCGGGGCATCCGACGTGCGGGCGATGATGATCAGGAAGTCGGCGCCGTCGGCGAACGTGCACCAGTACTTGTTGCCGCTGATCAGGTAGCCGGTGCCGTCCTTGCGTGCGCGGCAGGAGATGTTGGAGATGTCCGAACCGGCATTGGGTTCCGACATCGAGAAGGCGCCGAGGAATTCGCCCTTGGCCATGCGCGGCAGATACCTGGCGCGCTGCTCCTCGCTCATCATCTGCGAGCCGATCAGCAGATTCCCACGGGCGATCAGCGAGGCGACGCTCATCCAGCCGCGCGAGAGTTCTTCGGTGACGAGGCAGTACTCGAAGCAGCCGAGGCCCAGGCCGCCGTACTGCTCGGGGATGAGGATGCCGAAGTACCCGAGCTCGGCCATCTTGTCCCGCAGGTCCATCGGGATATCGCCCTTCTCGGGGTCGAGCTTGTTGGCGACGGGCAGGACCTCGTTGAGGGTGAACTCACGCGCCTGCTCCTGGATCATGCGGCGCTCTTCGGTGATGTACGGCATTACGCGGCGTTCCTTTGACGGACGAGATTGGTGCGCTTGAAGTCGACGACCACTTCTTCGCGCTGGTTGAAGCCCCTGGTGTGCCAGGTGACGATGCCGAAACCCTTGTGCGAGTCCGACACGCGGCGATCGAGCACGACCGATTCGGCCCGCAGCGAATCGCCGGGATAGACCGGCTGGTGGTAGCTGAGTTCGTTGACGCCGAGGAACGGTCCGCCGCCTTCGCTCAGATCCTCGACGGTGAGGCCGAACACGGTGGTGAAGACCAGCAGCGGATTGGTGACGATACCGGGATGGCCGTGCGCGCGGGCGTAGGCGGCGTTGTAGTAGTGCGGATTGAAGTGAAGCGTCAGGGTCGAGAAGAGGGTGGTCTCCGATTCGGTGATCGTGCGGCCCCAGTGATGCTTGAAGACGCGGCCGGGCTCGAAATCCTCGTAGCGGTTGCCCTTGGGGACGAGCCGTGCGCGCGTCCTGAAATCGTCGGCCATCGTCACTCCTTCGCGGCGGCGCGGGCGAGATCGCCCACGTCGGTCATGGTTTCGATGCGCTCGATCGCATCGTGCAGGCGCCTGGCGCCGGCCGCGCCGAGGACCGGCACGGCAAGACTGTCGAACTTCGTTTCCAGGGCCTGGCGCTGCTTCTTGATGTCGGCCCAGGGAATGCCCGAATCGTGCTTGGACTCGACGATCGTGCCGTCGTCGAGCTGGATCGCCATCTCGGACACCGACTTGGCCCAGCCCGGCTGGAACTCGATCGTCACCTTGTCGCGCAGCGCCCTTATGCGCGGCTCTTGCGTGATCGCCTCGTTGTAAGAGTCGAGGTTGGCGGTATCGACGCCGGTCAATGCCATGGCCACGGTCTGACGCAGCGAGAACTTGGCTTCGAGGCCCGTGGTCGGGTTCGGGATATTGCAGACCCGGTCGGCCCCCTGGTCGAGACGCAGCAAAATCTTCTTAACGCGCTCGGGCGGGAAGTTGCTCTTGAGCCGGATCTCCTTGGCGCACTCGATCGGCGCGTGGGTGAGATAGCAGGCCGCATGATACTTGAAGAGGTTGTTGCGCAGGTGCCAGCCCTGCGGCGGCTCACCCA
>CAWUOG010000448.1:0-2892 GCA_963923875.1 uncultured Alphaproteobacteria bacterium | reverse complement strand
GGCGGTCCAGTCGGCGCGCGCGCTGCAGCTCGAATGGCGCTATTCCAAACGCGAGATCCTGGCGATCTATCTCACGCTTGCGCCGATGGGCGGCAATCTGGAGGGCGTGCGCTCGGCCTCCTTCGCCTATTTCGGCAAGGAGCCGCGCCACCTCTCGGTTGCCGAGGCCGCCCTGCTGGTCGCCCTGCCGCAATCGCCCGAGCGCCGCCGGCCCGATCGACGGCCCGAATTCGCGAAGATGGGCCGCGACCGTGTGCTCGCCCGGGCGCTCGAAGACCGCGTGATCGACCCCCATCTCTTCGATGCAGCGGCCAGCCAGGCGGTGCCGCACCGTCGGCTCGCGATGCCGATGCAGGCGCCACACCTCGCTGCCTGGCTCGCCGGCCAGTCGCCCGCGAGCAGCATCCCGACCACGATCCGCCTGGAATTGCAGAGCGCACTCGGCCAGTTGGCGACCGACGAACGCCTCGCCCAGCCTGACAGGCCCGCCATTGCCCTGGTCGCGATCGACAATCGCAGCGGCACCGTTGTGGCGTGGCTGGGCGGCGGCGACTATTTCGGCAAGAACGGCCAGGTCGATCTGGTGCGGTCCCATCGCTCGCCAGGTTCGGCCTTGAAACCGTTCATCTACGCGCTCGCCTTCGAGGACCGCACCCTGCATCCGGAGTCCCTCGTCGAGGACGTTCCGGTGCGCTTCAAGGACTGGTTGCCGCGCAATTTCGACCGCGAACACCAGGGCGCCATCACCGTCCGGCGCGCGCTGCAGCAGTCGCTGAACGTTCCGGCGGTGCTGGCGCTGGAAAAGGTCGGGCCGGACAGATTCCTCAAGACGTTGCGCACTGCCGGCGTCGAACCCGGCGTCGCCAAAGACGAGGTTCGCACCTCGCTCGGCATCGCTCTCGGCAGCGCCTCGATCTCGCCGCTGGAGCTGGCCGGCCTTTATTCCGGCCTGGCCAACGGCGGTCGCTTTGCGCCTCCCTCGGTACGCCGCGACCGTCCGCGCGCCGAACCCGTGCGGCTCATCGGCCCGGCCGCCGCCTGGTATGTCGCCGATATCCTCTCCGACGCCCCCCTGCCGGAAGGATTTGCCGCTTTGCCGCCAGCATTGCGCGAGCGGCGTATCGCCTACAAGACCGGTACGTCGGCCGGTTTCCGCGACGCCTGGGCCGCGGGCTACAGCGCCAACTGGACCGTCGTGGTCTGGGTCGGCCATCCCGACGGCACCTCGCGCGCCGGCCAACTCGGCCGCCTGTCGGCGCTTCCGATCGTGTTCAAGGCATTCGACCGTCTGCCGGGCGAGGACAATCGCCCCGCCCCGCCCAGTGCCGACGTATTGCGTGTGTCCTCTTGGCGCGATTTGCCGCCGCGCATGCGCACTTTGGGTCCTACCGGCCCATCGGATGCAGGCTTGCGCATCGCCTATCCCGCACCGGAATCGCGCATCGAACTCGGCGCTCAGGAGACGGTGCCTCTCAGTGCCCACGGCGGCTCGGGCAGCTTGCGCTGGCTGGTCGACGGCCGGCCGCTCGACGGCAATCGCTGGACGCCGCAAGGAACCGGAGAAGCGCGGGTCGCCGTGGTCGACGAAGCCGGACACTCCAGCGCCGTCACCGTGCGCATCGTCAGACGGCCATGATCGCCAGGGCGACCGAGCCCAGCAACAGCACGGCGAAGACCACGTTCACGATCCGGTTAGTGCGCGGATCACGGAACGCCCGCGTCAGCAGGGCGCCGGCCAGCAGCCACAAGAGATTCACGGTCACGATCACAGCGGTCAGCAGGCCGATCTTCAGCGCGGCATCAAATACCAGCCGATCGCGCACTAGCGCGAAGCTCGAGAACAGCGCAGCCATCGCGGCATAGCCCTTGGGATTGATCAGCGAGAGAGCCAAGCCGCCAGCAAAGCTCGGCGCCTGCCGTGCGCCGGCCTCGTCGGCCAGCGGCGGCGCCGTCGCGATACGCCAAGCCAGCCACACGAAATAGGCCGCGGCGGCGATCGTCACGACCGGTGTCACACCCGGCAACGCCAGGACAAGGCCGACGACGCCGCTCGCCGTGATGGCCATCACGGCCACCATTCCGAGCGCGATGCCGATGAAATAGCCGGTCACGCGCGCCGGACCGAAGGCCGCCGCAGCCGCGGCCAGGCTCAAGGTCGCTGGTCCGGGGCTGCCGGCCAGCGCTACACCGGCCAGCAGAAATCCAGGCAAGGCTTCCATGCCTGCCGGTATGGCCCCTCTGGCGCGAAACGTCTTGAACGTTCGTGCGCCCTACGCCGCCAGCTTCGCCTTCATGGCTTGCGCCACTTTGGAGGCAGGCTCCCGACCGAGGGCGGCGCAGATTTCACGACCGGCGACAGCAACGGCATCGAGGTCGACGCCGTGTTCGATTCCGAGCCCGTTCATCAGATAGATCACATCTTCCGTGCCGACATTGCCCGAGGCCCCTTTGGCATAGGGGCAGCCGCCCAGTCCGGCCACGGCGGTGTCGAACACTGCGATGCCGCGCTCCATAACCGCCAGGATGTTCGCCAGCGACTGACCGTAGGTATCGTGGAAGTGCGCGGCGATCTTGTCCCGCGGAATTTTGGCGGCGACGGCGTCGATCATGGCAACGCATTCTCCCGGCGTGCCGACACCGATCGTGTCACCGAGCGAGACCTCGTAGCAGCCCATCCTGAACAGCCGCTCGGATACTTCGGCCACTTTGGCCGGAGGCACCTTGCCATCGTATGGACAGGCGATCACCGTCGACACGTAGCCTCGCACTTTCATACCGTGCTTCCGGGCGGCTTCCATCACCGGCTCGAAACGCTCGAAGCTCTCATCGATCGAACAGTTGGTGTTCTTGCGGCAGAACGCCTCCGACGCCGCGGTGAAGATCGCGATCTCA
>CAWUOG010000447.1:0-2895 GCA_963923875.1 uncultured Alphaproteobacteria bacterium | reverse complement strand
GCGGCCTCCTCAGGATGAGGCGTTTCTCGAATCGAGGAACTCCTATTCCAGGATCCACTCCGCATTGGAGTGGCGCGCGACGTCCTTGACCTTGGCGAGCAGGCCGGCGCCGACGGGAATGCCGGTCTCCCGCCGCTGGGCGGCGATGCGGCGCTCGGGGTCGCCCGCGACCTGTACCGGCCGGGCCGGATCGGCCGGCTTCGTGGCGCGCAGCGTGTCGCAGAAGGCGGCGACGTCGGCGCGGAAGTCGGCGGAGTCGCGGAACAGGCCGGGATCGATCGCCATCATGAAATGGCCGATGGCGCCGCTCTTGCCGGCGCGCGCCGGATCGGTGACCAGCCAGCCGCCGGACAGCGCCGAGGACAGGATGTTCACCATCGCCGCCAGCCCGTAGCCCTTGTGGCTGCTGCCGTCGGGCGTGCCGCCGAGCGGCGTCATGAAGCCGCCCTTCGACACTTCGTGCGGATCGGTGCTGGGCTTGCCTTCGGCGGTGACCAGCCAGCCCGGCGGCGTCTGCAGCTTCTCGTTGGCCTTGTTGCGGATCTTGCCGGCCGCCACCGTGGTCGTGGCCATGTCGAGCAGGAACGGCTCGCCGGGCTTGCCGGGCGCGGCGAAGGCGATCGGATCGGTACCGAGCCGCGCCTGCGCGCCGTGAGTCGGCGCCACCTGGATGCCGGCCGCCGACGTGGTCACCATGCCGATCAGCCCGGCCTCGACGGCCATCAAGGCGTAGAACCCGCAGGCGCCGAAATGGTTGGAGTTGTGCACCGGCACGATGCCGACGCCGGTCTTCTTCGCCTTGTCGATCGCGACGTTCATGGCGAGCCGCGCCGCGGGATGGCCGAGCCCGCCGCCGCCATCGACCAGCGCCGACACCGGCGTGTCGCGCGTCACTTTCGGCTGGGCGGTCATGTCGACCGTGCCGGCGCGGCGGCGCTCGTCGTAGGGCGGAACCATCGAGATGCCGTGCGTGTCGATGCCGTGCAGGTCGGCCCACGCCATGATCTCGGCGGTCTCGGCGGCGGTCGCCTGTTCCATGCCCCAGGCTTCCAGGATCAGCTCGAGCTGGCGGCGGTGCTTTGCATATGGCGCAGGCATGGTGCGATTCTTCCTTCGATCCGTGACGTTCCGCTCAGTCTAACGCCAACACCTCACCCTGAGGAGCGCTCCGCAGGAGCGCGTCTCGAAGGGTGGCACGAGCACCTTGTGTGTTGCCCATCCTTCGAGACGCATCGCTGCGCGATGCTCCTCAGGATGAGGCGACAACATGCGATTGACAGTGTCCGAATGCCAATTCCCAATGCAGCGAATGGACCACGACTACATCGTCATCGGCGCCGGTTCGGCGGGCGCCGTCGTCGCCAACCGCCTGTCGGCCGATCCGCGGAACAAGGTGCTGCTGCTCGAGGCGGGGCGGGCCGACAACCCGTGGACCATGCTCCCCGTGGGCTCGGCGCGGCTGATCACCAATCCCGACGCCAACTGGCTCTATGCCGCCGAGCCCGAGGCCAACACCAAGGGCCGGCGCATCCCGGTGCCGCGTGGAAAACTCCTGGGCGGGTCGAGCGCGATCAACGGCCTGGCCTTCGTGCGCGGCCAGGCGCAGGACTTCGACACCTGGGCGCAGATGGGCAATGCCGGCTGGGCCTACGAGGACGTGCTGCCGCACTTCAAGCGCATCGAGAGCTATCGCGGCCCCAGTACGGGAGACGGCGACGACCGCCTGCGCGGCCGCGACGGCCCGCTCACCGTCACCAATCCCGAGCCGAAGGAGCCGATCTTCCGCGCGCTGATCGAGGCGGCGGGGCAGGTCGGCATCCGCCACAATCCCGACTACAACGGCGCGGCGCAGGACGGCATCGTCATGAGCCAGGCCAGCATCTACCGGGGCAAACGGGTCAGCACGGCGCGGGCCTATCTCGATCCGATCCGAAAGCGACCGAACCTGCGCATCGAGACCGAGGCCACGGCCGATGCGCTGACCTTCGACGGAAGGCGCTGCACGGGCGTGCGCTACACCGTGGGCGGCACGACGCCGCGCGAAGCGCGAGCGGGGCGGGAAGTCATCGTCTGCGGCGGCACGATCAACAGCCCGCAGCTGCTCGAGCTCTCCGGCATCGGCCAGCCCGACCGCCTCGCAGATCTCGGAATCGCCGTTCGCCACGCGCTGCCCGGCGTCGGCGAGAATCTGCGCGACCATTATGCGCCGCGCACGCGCTGGGCGGTCGGCGCCCGGGGCTACACCTACAACGACACCGGCCGCGGCCTCGGCCTCGTCGGCCAGGCGCTGCGCTGGGCGTTCGGCCGCCAGGGCATGCTGGCGAGCGTCGGCGCGCCGATGCGGGCCTTCGTGTTCTCGCGCCCTGGTCTTGCCGCGCCCGACCTGCTGCTGGGCTGGGTGCCGATGTTCACCGAGCCCGGCCCGCGCGGCCCGGTGGTGTCGCGGCGGTCGGGCTTCAGCTGCTACGCCCATCCGATGCGGCCCGAGAGCAGGGGCAGCATCCACATCACCTCCGCCGACCCACGCCGGCCGCCGGCGATCAATTTCAACTTCCTGTCGGCGCCGGTCGACGGCGAGCTGACCGTGAAGGCGATCCGCATCGCGCGCGAAATCATGAATGCGCCGGCGATGGCGCCACTCAGGCTCACCGAGGAAGCGCCCGGGGCCGACCGCCGGAGCGACGAGGAGATCCTCGACTGGGTGAAGGGCGCGGCCGAGACGACCTATCACCCGGTCGGCACGGTGAAGATGGGCAACGACCCCCAGGCCGACAGGATGGCCGTGGTCGACGCCCGTCTGCGCGTCCACGGCTTCGCCGGACTCCGCGTCGCCGACGCCTCGATCATGCCGACGCTCACCTCCGGCAACACCAACGCGCCCGCCATCATGATCGG
>CAWUOG010000446.1:0-2898 GCA_963923875.1 uncultured Alphaproteobacteria bacterium | reverse complement strand
CGGGAGCCGCCGTCATCGGAGCTGCCGTCAACGGAGCTACCGGGGCCCTGGGCTGCGGCTCGGCCGTCGGCGCCGATGGAGCCACCGCCGGTACAGACCTGGCGGCGTCGGCCACACTCTCGCCGTCGGCCGCCAGCAGCACGATCGGGGTGTTGACCGCTACACCATCGGTGCCTTCTGCGATCAGGATCTGCGCCACGGTGCCCTCATCGACGGCTTCCACTTCCATGGTCGCCTTGTCGGTTTCGATCTCGCAGATGACCTGCCCGGCCTTCACGGCGTCGCCGACCTTGACGTGCCACTTGGCAAGCTTGCCCTCCGTCATGGTGGGCGACAGGGCGGGCATCAGAACCGGAATGGACATCGCTCAGCCTCCGACCAGGACGTCAGTCCAGAGCTCCGACGGATCCGGCTCGGGGCTTTGCTGCGCGAATTCGGCTGAGTCGTTGACGACCTTGCGGATCTCCGCGTCGATCGCCTTGAGTGCTGTTTCATCGGCCATCTTGCCGTCGGCCAGCATCTTGCGGACGTGATCGATCGGATCGCGCTCGTTGCGATATTTGTCGACCTCTTCCTTGGTACGGTACTTGGCCGGATCGCTCATCGAGTGGCCGCGATAGCGATAGGTTTGCATTTCGAGGATGTATGGACCGTTGCCGCCGCGGGCATGCTCGACCGCCCGCTCCCCCGCCGCACGCACCGCGAGCACATCCATTCCGTCGACCTGCTCACCCGGGATGCCGAACGCCTCGCCGTGCCGGTAGAGCTCGGTAATGGCCGAAGCGCGCTCGACCGAGGTGCCCATGCCGTAGCGGTTGTTTTCGATGATGTAGATGACAGGCAGCTTCCAGAGCGCCGCCATGTTCATCGCCTCGTAGACTTGGCCCTGATTGGCGCTTCCGTCGCCGAAATAGGTCAATGAGACGTTCTTGGTGCCCTGATACTTGTGGGCGAAGGCGAGCCCGGTTCCGATCGGCACCTGCGCGCCGACGATGCCGTGGCCGCCATAAAAGTTCTTCTCGCGGCTGAACATGTGCATCGAGCCGCCCTTGCCCTTGGAGTAGCCTCCGCTGCGGCCGGTCAGTTCGGCCATGACGCCCTTGGGGTCCATCCCGCATGCCAGCATGTGGCCGTGATCGCGGTAGGACGTAACGATCGCGTCCTTGTCGCTGATCGTCGATTGCATTCCGACCACGACGGCTTCCTGACCGATGTAGAGGTGGCAGAAGCCGCCGATCAGGCCCATGCCGTAAAGTTGTCCCGCGCGCTCCTCGAAGCGGCGGATCAGCAGCATGTCTCGATAGAACTGCTTCAGGGTTTCGGCGTTGACGCTGTTGCTGCCCGATCCGGGCGGATTGGCAGGAGACTTCGCGTCGGCCGGAAGAGCGACGACCTTCGGCTTGGTGGCCGGTTTTGCCATGGCATTTCCCCTCAACTGCCCCGCAGCGGCTTATAGCATCGCCCATGCCGATGTTGTTGATCTAGCAGTAAAAAACCAGATTGAGCCCGAGTGCGGCGCAGCAATTGAGCGATTGTTTTCCGGCACCGGAGTCGCCCGGAAAGTTTGTTGCGGGTTGCCGCTCAGCGACACTGGAAGGACGGACGTCGGTGCCTCAGCGAGTCGGCGTGAAGACGATGATGTCGTCCTTGCGGGCGTAGTTCAGCAGCGCTCGTGCCCGCTCGTCGAGCATGTCGGGATCCAGCGAGCCATTGCGCAGGGCAGCGACTCGCCTTTCCCAAATCTTCCGCGTCGTCTCGGCCTCGGCAAGATTCTGGTCGGCGATCTGCACTTCACGTTGCAGTTGCGCCATGGCCAGCAGGCCACGATCGCCATTCACGAGGTGGTAACCGAAGTAACCGAACAGCGTGGCGAAGATCAGCGGAGCCAGAATCTGACGCGGTCTCAACAACATATGCCGACTTCCTGACACCATAGAGCAACATATGGTGTTGGAAATCAAGGATTTTCGCCCGCAGACGCGTCTAGGCGCCCAGCCCGATACGCACCCGCCTGTTGTGCCGCCCCTTATTGTCGATCTTGAGAATACGCACCGGCGGCGAGCCGCCGGTCGATGCGAGGTGGGTACCGCCACAGGCCTGACGATCGAGGCCGACGATCTCGACGACCCGGATCTTGCCGTCCGGCGTCGGCGGCGGCGCCACCGAACGGCTGCGGATCAGTCCCTTCTCGGCCTGGGCCTCGTGCATCGGCACGTAGATGAAGTTGAGGGGCACGTCCTGCCGGATGATGTCGTTGATCGGACCCTCGAGGGCGCGCAGGCGGTCGTTGTCAGCCCCCGGCACGTCGAAATCCATACGCGCGGTTCCGTCGTCGGCCATCTGCACCCCGGTCACCAGCGCTCCATCGAATTGCTGGAATACCAGCGCGTTCAACACGTGGGTGTCGGTATGGAGCTGACGCATCTTTTGGCGGAAGTCTGCATCGACGACGGCTTCGACGTTGCCAGCGATATCGGCCTGAGTGTCCAGCAGATGCCACAACTTGCCGGCAGAGACCTCGAAGCCGGATACCCTGGCCTCGCCTCCCGCCCAACGCACGACACCGCGATCAGCCAGTTGGCCGCCGCCACCGGGATAGAACGGCGTGTCGGCCAGCACGATGCGACCAGGCCGGGCATCGGCAACGGCGGTATCGAGACTGAGCGTGTCGGGATGGTCGTGACAATAGAGGTGCATTGCTCGCCCATAAGCGAGTCGCCGTCGAGCGTATTGGTGAAAATTGCCTCGGCCCGGCGATCAGGCCGCCGCAGCACGCGAGAACTGCACCGGCGTGATCCCATAGCAGCGCTTGAAATGACGATTGAGTGCGCTCTGGTCGTAGAACCCGACATCAGTCGCCACGTCGGCCGGCGCCTGCTGCCGGCGCAGGCGCCGGCA
>CAWUOG010000445.1:0-2904 GCA_963923875.1 uncultured Alphaproteobacteria bacterium | reverse complement strand
AAGGCCATCTCGGCTATCTCGTCCGCCAGGCCAATGTTGCCGTCCGGGCTGCCCTCGAACGAGCCCTGGCGGATACCGGCGCCACGACGCCCCAGTTCGCCGTCCTGACGATGATCGTCGCCTACCCCGGAATCTCTGGCGCGGACCTTGCACGGCTCACGTTCCTGACGCCGCAGACCATCAACGTGATCGTGCGCAACCTCGAGCGGGCCGGAGCGGTGGCCAAGACCGCCCATGCCGAGCATGGGCGAATCCTGCAGTTGGGGGCGACCCCCAAGGGTGTAGCCTTGCTGAAACGTTGCCGGTCGAAGGTCCAGGCGGTCGAACGGGCTATTTCAGGGCTCGTGACCCCGGCCGAGGAAGTGACGGTCCGGCGCTGGCTGAGTGCGGTCGCGGAAGCCCTGTCCGAAGGCAAAGTTCCGGACGGGAAACTGGCGAAACGCAGGGCGGGCGGCTAAGGTTTTGCCGATAGAAACAGGGGGCTCTATGACGATTGGGGTATTGATCCGCCGCGCGGCTCTGGCGGGCATCGCGGCAGCGGCGCTGGCGGCCACGCCGGCCTTGGCCCAGAAGACCAAGCTCACGGTCTACACCGCGCTGGAAAACGACCAGCTCGATCCGTTCAAGAAGGCCTTCGAGGCCGATAACCCGACCATCGAGATCGCGTGGGTGCGAGACTCGACCGGCGTCGTGGCGGCCAAGCTGATCGCCGAGAAGGACAATCCCCGCGCCGACATCATCTGGGGCCTGGCGGCCTCGAATGTCGGCCTGATGGCCAGCATGGGCATGCTCGAACCCTACACGCCGAAGGGCGCCGAGGCGCTGAAGCCCGCCTTCCGCAGCGGCAAGACCCCGGACACCTGGGTCGGCATGGACGCCTATCTCTCGGTGGTCTGCTTCAACACCGCCGAGGCCGCCAAGGGCAACAAGACCAAGCCCGCGAGCTGGGCCGATCTCACCAAGCCCGAGTACAAGGACTCGATCGTGATGCCGAACCCGGCCTCGTCGGGCACCGGCTACCTTACGATCGCGGCCTGGCTGCAGAGCATGGGCGAGGAGGCGGGCTGGAAGTTCATGGACGCCCTGCACCAGAACATCGCGCAATACATCCACTCCGGTTCGGCGCCCTGCGTGCAGGCCGCCAAGGGCGAGCGCCTGATCGGCATCGGGCTCGACACGCGCGGCGCCTCGGAGAAGTCCAAGGGTGCGCCGATCGAGCTGATCCTGCCGAAGGAAGGCCTGGGCTCGGAGATCGAAGTGACCGCCATCGTCAAGGGCACCAAGAACCTCGAGGCGGCCAAGAAGCTCGCCGACTGGGCCGTGACGAAGAAGGCCAACGAGCTCTACGCCAAGACCTACCCGATCGTCGCCTACCCGGGCGTCACCAACCTGCCGCCCAACTATCCGGCCGACATCGAGAAGGCGATGGTCAAGAACGACGTCGAGTGGATGGCCAAGAACCGCGATCGTATCCTGGCGGAGTGGACCAAGCGCTACGACGGCAAGTCCGCGCCGAAGAAGTGATCCGTATGCCGAAGGCGCGCCACTCCAGTGGCGCGTCTTCTCATGCTCACGCGGCAGATGTGACGCTGCGGTTCGAAAGCCCATGACCGCGCCACTGGAGTGGCGCGCTCCCAGCGACACGCGATCCCACTAATGTCGTCGTATCTCCAGGTTCGCAATCTCCACAAGCGCTTCGGCGACTTCACGGCGCTGGGCGACATCTCGCTCGATATCGCCGAGGGCGAGTTCGTGTGCTTTCTCGGTCCCTCGGGCTGCGGCAAGACCACTCTGCTTCGCGCCATTGCCGGGCTCGACCCGCAGACCTCCGGCACGATCCATCAGAAGGGCCGGGACGTTTCGGCTCTGCCGCCGTCGGCCCGCGACTTCGGGATCGTCTTCCAGTCCTATGCGCTGTTTCCCAACCTGACCGTCGCCGACAATGTCGGGTACGGCCTGGTCAGTCGCCGTAAGGCCAATTCGGCGATCGCCAAGCGGGTCACTGAATTACTGACGCTGGTCGGCCTGCCGGATTCGGGCGGCAAATATCCCGCGCAGCTCTCGGGTGGCCAGCAGCAGCGGGTGGCGCTGGCCCGTGCGCTCGCGACCTCGCCCGGCCTGCTGCTGCTCGACGAGCCGCTGTCGGCGCTCGATGCGCGGGTGCGGCTCCGACTGCGCCACGAGATCAAGGCGCTGCAGCGCACCCTGGGCGTCACCACCATCATGGTGACGCACGACCAGGAAGAGGCGCTCACCATGGCCGACCGCATCGTGGTGATGAACCAGGGCGCGATCGACCAGGTCGGCACGCCGCAGGAGATCTATCGCAATCCGGCCACGGCCTTCGTCGCCGACTTCGTCGGCTCGATGAACTTCCTGGCCGGCACGCTGACCGCGCCCGACAGGGTCGAGATCGGCGCCCGAACGTTCGCCTGTCCGCCCCAGGAGGGCTTGCCCCGGGGCGCCCACGTGCGGCTCTGCATCCGGCCCGAGGACGTTCGCGTCCGCGACTTGCCGGCCGACATTGCCAATCGCCTGACCGTCGAAGTGGGCGAACTCGATTTCGTCGGCGCGTTCTGCCGCGCCACGCTCAAGGCCGGCACCATCACCCTCTCTGCCGACTTCTCGAGCAACCTGATGCGCGATCTCGGCGTGGTGCAGGGCGGCCGGCTCGACGTGGCCCTGCCGCCCGACCGGCTGCGCGTGTTCGCGGCATGAGCGTCGCGGCGCCGGCGCTGAAAGTCCGCCTGTCGCCCGACGACCTGCTGATGCGGGCGGGCGTCGTGGCCTTCGTCGCGGTGCTGCTGCTGATGGTCGGCCTGCCGCTCTGGGCGCTGCTCGCCAAGGGCTTTCAGGACCAGGATGGCCGCTTCGTCGGGCTGGCCAACTACGCGGCCTATTTCT
>CAWUOG010000444.1:0-2925 GCA_963923875.1 uncultured Alphaproteobacteria bacterium | reverse complement strand
AAACCATGAAAGTCACGAGCTACGAGATCTTCCATTGCGACGCCGGCTGGCGGACGTTTTCGTTCCTCAAGCTCGTGACCGACACCGGCCCGACCGGCTGGTCGGAATACAACGAGAGCTTCGGCAGTCCGGGCCTCTCCGGCACGATCGAGGTGCTGATGCCCAACGTGATCGGCCGCGACCCGATGGACATCGAGCTGATCAACGCCGTACTCGCCACCAAGTCTACACAGTCGCGCGGCGGCATCGTGCGCCAGGCGATCGGGGCGATCGAGAACGCGCTGCTCGACATCAAGGGCCGCGCGCTGGGCGTGCCGGTCTACCAGCTGTTCGGCGGCAAGCTGCGCGACCGTATCCCGGTCTACTGGTCGCATTGCGGCTCCTACCGCATGCGTAATCCCGACATCGTCGGCGCGCCGGCGGTGCGCTCCTACGACGACATGACCCGGGTCGGCGAAGAGGTGAAAGCCAAGGGCTTCCATGGACTGAAGACCAACATCGCGATCGAGGTCGACGGCAGGCTGATGGCCTACCGGCCCGGTTTCGTGGTCGGCAAGGGCTTCCCGGAGCGCAACTGGGACGCCTTCATCGCGCGCAGCGCCGCCAAGACGGTCGAGGCGTTCCGCAAGGGCTGCGGCCCCGATGTCGGCATCATGCTCGATACCAACTTCCATTTCCGGACCGAGGGCTTCAGGCGCATCGCCGAGGCGGTCGGGCCGACCAATCTCACCTGGCTGGAGCTCGATGTGCACGATCCGAAATCGATCGCCCTGATCCGGCGCGATTCGCCGGTGCCGATCGCCTCGGGCGAAACCCTGCTCGAGCGCCGCGACTTCCGGCCGTATCTCGAGAACTATTCGTTCGACACCGCGATCGTCGACGTGATCTGGAACGGCTTCGCCGAGTCGCTGAAGATCGCGGCGATGGCCGACGTTTACGAGGTGAACGTGGCGCCGCACAATTTCTACGGCCACCTCGCCAGCGCGATCAGCGCGCATTTCTGCGCCGCCGTGCCGAATTTCCGCGTCATGGAGATCGACATCGACAGCGCCCCGTGGCGCGACGAGTTCGTCAAGGAAGTGCCGGTGATCGACAAGGGCGACTACATCCTGCCCAAGGGTCCGGGCTGGGGTGTCGAGGTCGACGAGGCGGGGCTGAAGCGGCATCCGCCCAAGAAGTACGTGGTTACGCAATAGCGGCGCCGCGCGTCAGCGAAGCGCCGGGCGGCGTCCGCACAGCGCAGAACGAATCAAAGGGCTGCGACGGGTCCTGGTCTTCCGGACCGCGGGCCTCCAGGCCCGCTCCTGGATCATGACCCTGAGCGAGCCTGGAGGCTCGCGGTCCGGCAAGGCTATTTAAGTTTGAGCCCCACCACCCGAACGATGCCGTCGGCGATGGGCCGGTAGCCCTCCAGCCGGGCGGTGTGGGTGACCAGATTCTGCGGGTGATAGAGGTAGAAAATCCAGCCCTTGTCGAGGAAGCGCTCGGTGATCTTGGCGTAGATCGCCTTGCGGGCCTCGAGTTCGGTCGCCGCCCGTGCCTCCTGGTGCCAGGCATCGACGTCCTTGTCGCAATACTTCGCCATGTTCTGCGGCGCGCCGCAGGTCTGGTAGATCACCGAATTGCCGTCGGGATCGCTGCGTCCGCTCCAGGTCAGGCCGTAGAGCTGGAAATCGCCGGCCTCGCCCGCCTTCAACGCGGTGGCGACCTCGACCACCCGGATCCTGAGGTCGAAGCCGGCTTCCGCGACCATCGACTGCACGACCTCGGCGACCGCGCGGGCCTCGGGCGCGTTGTTCACCATGTAATCGATCGCGAGCTTGCCGGTGATGCCGGCCTCCTTCATCAGCGCCCTGGCCTTGGCGAGGTCGCGTTTGGGGACCGGAAAATCCTTCTGATAGTACGGGCTCTGCGGGCTGACCCACTGGTTGCCCGGCACGAACTCGCCGCTGAAGACGACCTGGTTGATGGCATCGCGATCGAGCGCCAGCTCGAAGGCCTTGCGGACCCGCGGATCCTTGCCGAGCGGGTTCTCCGACTTCGGCCCGTTGTCCTGGTTGATCATCAGGCCGAACCAGGCGAGCGACACCGAGTTGGACAGACGAAGCTTCGGGTCGGCGCGGACTGCGGGAATGTCGGTCGCGAGGATGCGCTCGGTGAGATCGATGCCGCCGGACTTGAGGTTGGCCAGCCGCACCGTGGTGTCGACGATCGGCAGATAGGTGATCCGGTCGATGAAGACCTGGTCCCTGTTCCAGTAGTCGGCGAACTTCTCGACCACGATGCGGTCCTGCTGGACGCGCTCCACGAACTTGTACGGACCGGCACACACCGGCTTGAGGCCGAACTTGTCGCCGGCGGCTTCGGCTGCTTTCGGCGAGATCATCATGCCGGCGCGGTCGGTGAGCTGGGCGAGCAGCGGCGAGAACGGCGCCTTGAGATGAACCTTGATGGTCAGCGGATCGGCGACGTCGACGCTGTCGATCACGCCGATCTCCGGCCGGCGATAGGAGCCTTTCATGGTGAGATGGCGGTCGAGGCTGTACTTGGCGGCCTCGGCGGTCAGGGGCTCGCCGTCGTGGAACTTCACGTTGGGCCTGAGCCGGATCGTCACCGTCTTGCCGTCGGCCGACGTCTCGTGACCGAGTGCCAGTTGCGGCACGATGGCGAGCTTCTCGTCGATGTCGAACAGCTTGTCGCAGATCGAGGCGAAGACGATGCGGCCGGTGTAGGTGCGGCTGAGCGTCGGATCGAGCACATCGGGATCGTCGCCGATGCCGATGCGCAGATGGCTCTGGGCCAGGGCCGGCACGGCGCCGAGCGACAACGCCACCGACAGGATTCCGAGCCGAACCAACCGACGCATGAGCTCTCCTTCACCTCAGACCGGCGGGAGCATCGCACGGCGCATGCCAGAGGGGCGAG
>CAWUOG010000443.1:0-2936 GCA_963923875.1 uncultured Alphaproteobacteria bacterium | reverse complement strand
ATGGCCTGTTCTTCGTCCATCACGGCGTCGGCAGCGAGGCCTGGAGCCGCGATGGTTTCAGCCGCCTCTAGATCGGGCACCCGGTCTGACGATGGCGTAGAGAACAAGTGCACGGCCCTCGTCGGTCGTCCACTCGCGTTCTCGCGCCATGCCGAATTTTTCGAGCGAGCGCTGGCCCGGTCCGTTGGTGGTGCGCGTGATGGCGACCACGCGGTCGAGGCCCGCGACCTCGAAGGCATACTCGACGGAGACGCGCCCCAGTTCGGGACCGTATCCCTTGCCCTGGGCCTCCGGCGTGAATGCGGCGCGGAGCGCGATGCCCAGCCCGCCGTCGTGGATGCGAAGCCCCCCATAGCCGACCATGTTGCCGGTCGAGCGTTCGGTCACGGTCCATGAGCCGAAGCCGAAGGCCGGCCATTCGGCCTCGTAGTCGGCCACCAGGGCATCGCTTTGCCGACGGTCCAGCGTGCCGTGCTTCAGCAGGTCCATGACACGCGCATCGGCATGCAGAACGGCCATGCGATCGCAGTCGGAATAGGCGATTGGCTGAAATTTCAGCCGATCCGTGAGGATGATTCGACGGTCCAAGTCGGGTCCTTGCCGGCTTCGGGCAGGGGTTTATAAAGTGCCCTGAGGGGCATCCCCAAGGAGGTTTTCATGGCAACCGAAATCGTCATCGCGAGCGCTGCGCGCACGCCGGTCGGTTCTTTCAATGGCGCATTCGGCGCGGTGCCTGCGCACGATCTCGGCAAGGTCGCGATCAAGGGTGCGCTGGAGCGTGCCAAGGTGAAGCCAGAGGAAGTCGATGAAGTGATCATGGGCCAGATCCTGAGCGCGGGTCAGGGCCAGAATCCGGCCCGCCAGGCCGCGGTGAACGCAGGCATTCCGGTCGACAAGACGGCGCTCGGCATCAACCAGCTCTGTGGCTCCGGCCTGCGTGCTGTCGCCTTCGGCTGGCAGGCAATTCGCAACGGCGACGCCAGCATCATGGTGGTCGGCGGCCAGGAGAGCATGAGCCAGGCCCCGCACGTCGCTCATCTGCGCGACGGCACCAAGATGGGCGAGATGAAGATGATGGACTCGATGCTCAAGGACGGCCTGTGGGACGCGTTCCACGGCTATCACATGGGCAACACCGCCGAGAACGTGGCGCAGAAGTACCAGATCACCCGCGCCGAGCAGGATGCCTTCGCGGCCTCATCGCAGAACAAGGCCGAGGCGGCGCAGAAGAGCGGCCGCTTCAAGGACGAGATCGTCCCGGTCACCGTGAAGACCCGCAAGGGCGACGTGGTCGTCGATACCGACGAGTTCCCGCGTCACGGCACGACGGTCGATACGTTGGCCAAGCTGCGCCCGGCCTTCTCCAAGGAAGGCTCGGTCACGGCGGGCAACGCTTCGGGCATCAATGACGGCGCGGCAGCGCTGGTTCTGATGAGTGCGGACGAGGCCAAGAAGCGCGGCATCAAGCCGCTCGCCAAGATCGTGTCGTGGGCGACCACCGGCGTCGATCCGGCGATCATGGGCATTGGCCCGGTGACGGCGTCACAAGCCGCCCTCAAGAAGGCCGGCTGGTCGGTGAAAGATCTCGACCTGGTCGAGGCCAACGAGGCGTTCGCAGCACAGGCCGTCGCGGTCGGCAAGGAACTCGGTCTCGATGCCGCCAAGCTGAATGTCAACGGCGGCGCGATCGCGCTCGGCCATCCGATCGGCGCTTCGGGAGCGCGCGTGCTGACCACGCTGCTCTATGAGATGCAGAAGCGCGATGCCAAGAAGGGCCTCGCGACGCTGTGCATCGGCGGCGGCATGGGCATCGCAATGTGTGTTCAGAGAGACTAGCTCTGGCTTGTCGGCAGAATCGAACGCCCGGCGGGATCTTCGCCGGGCGTTTTCTTTTGGAGCTCCTCAGGCTGCCAAAGCCGTCGGAAAGGCGCGCAGTCGAGCGAGCGGCGAGAGCAGGATCGACAGCGCCGACAGGGCGAAGCTGATCGATACCAGGATCAATGCCGCCTCCAGACCCGCGAACGAGGCGACCAGGCCGCCAGCCAGGGCGCCGAGCGGCCGCATCCCGTACATCGCCGTCTGCAGGGTTGCGTTGACCCGGCCCATCAGGTGCGCCGGCGTCACGAGCTGGCGCACCGTGGTCTGGCAGATCAGCCACAGCATCGGGCCGAAGCCGATCAGGAAGAAGCCGACCGCCGGGCCCGCGAAGCGGTCGAACTGCGGCGCCACAAGGAACAGCGCGACGCCGACCACCGAGATCGCCGGTCCGAAAATGAGCGTGACCAGCGGCGCGAAGGCGCGCGACGTGTAGGGGGCGATCAGAGCGCCGGTGATCTGGCCTGCGCCCAGCGCCGATTGCGCCAGGCCGAGCGTGGCCGGGTCGAGCTTCAGGACGGTCAACGCCAGCGGCGCCCAGATTGCGAGCAGGGCGAAGAACGCGAAGTTCCAGAAGATCGCGCAGAGGCCGATGCCCCTCAGCAGGTCGTGTTTCAGCACGAAGCGGGCGCCAGTCTTGATCGAATCGACGAAGCGCGGCCGGACGGCGGGCTGCGCAGGGGCGGGTGCCTTGGGGAGCGCGAACACGCAGAGCAGCGCCAGGCCGGCACCGAGAGCGGCAAGCCCATAGCCCCAGGTCGGCGACAGGCGTTGTGCGAGCAGGCCCGCAACGACGGGGGCGAGAAGTCCCATCATGGCCCGTGCGAGTTCCAGCCGCGCGTTGGCGCGCGGCAGATCGGCCGCCTTCACGAGGCCCGGCAGTAGCGAGACCGAGGTCAGGACATAGACCACGGTCCCCGAGGCGCCGACGAAGGCGGCCAGCCCGAGCAGCGACGCCGCGCCCATGGCGGCGGCCAGCACTGCGACCATCGACGCGCAGAGGCCTAGCGCCAGCGCGGCGATCAGCAGGTTGCGGCGCGGCAGGCGGTCGATCCAGGCGC
>CAWUOG010000442.1:0-2951 GCA_963923875.1 uncultured Alphaproteobacteria bacterium | reverse complement strand
TAGTGGCATGCCGCCCAATGCCCGGGGCGTTTCTCGACCAGCTGCGGTGACTTCTGTGCGCAGTCGGGCCGCGCGATCGGGCAGCGGGTGTGGAAGTGGCAGCCCGAGGGCGGGCGGATCGGGTTGGGCACGTCGCCCTGCAGCATGATGCGCTTGCGCTTGACCGTCGGGTCGGGGATCGGCACCGCCGAGAGCAGCGCCTCGCTGTAGGGATGGATCGGCGTATCGTAGAGATCGCGCGCGGGCGCGATCTCGACCACGCGCCCGAGATACATCACCGCAATGCGGGTCGAGATGTGCTCGACCACGCTGAGGTCGTGGGCGATGAACAGGTAGGTCAGCCCGAACTTCTCCTGCAAATCCTCGAGCAGGTTGATCACCTGCGCCTGGATCGACACGTCGAGCGCCGAGACCGGCTCGTCGCACACCACCAGCTTGGGTTCGACCGCGAGCGCGCGGGCAATGCCGATACGCTGGCGCTGGCCGCCTGAGAACTCGTGCGGGAAGCGGCTCATGTGGTCGGGCTGCAGGCCGACCGTCTCGAGCAGCTGCACCACCCGCTCCTCCATCTCGCGCCGCGTCTTCGCAAGATTGTGGATCTGCAGCGCCTCGCCGATGATCGCCGCCACCGTGAGCCGCGGATTGAGCGAGGCGTACGGATCCTGGAAGATGATCTGCATGTCGCGGCGCAGCGCGCGCAGCGTCTCGCCGCTCATCTGGCGCACGTCGGCGCCCTTGAAGGTGACCTCGCCCGAGCTCGGCTCGATCAGGCGCAGGATGCAGCGGCCGGTCGTCGACTTGCCGCAGCCCGACTCGCCCACCAGCCCCAGCGTCTCGCCCTGGCCGATGTCGAAGCTGACGCCGTCGACGGCATGCACGCGCTCGATCTCGCGCGCAAACACCCCGCCCTTGATCGCGAAATGCTTGCGCAGGTCCTTGACCGACAATAGCGGCTGGTCGTTCACGGTCGCACTCACAGCACGCACCTCACGTAGTGACCGGGCGCCACCTCCTTGAGAGGCGGCATCGCCTTGGTGCAGATTTCGGTCGCGAACTTGCAGCGCGCAGCGAAGCGGCAGCCCGGTGGCGGCGCCAGCAGGCTCGGCACCGAGCCGGGAATGGCCTCCAGCCGCCGCCGCTCGGCGGCGCGGTCGACGCGCGGGATCGAACGGATCAGGCCCTGGGTGTAGGGATGGCGCGGATCGCCGAACAGCGCCTCGACCGGCGCCTCCTCCACCACCTTGCCGGCATACATCACGACCACCCGCTGGCAGGTCTCGGCGACCACGCCCATGGCGTGGGTGATCAGCATGATCGCCATGCCGAGCTTGTCCTTCATCTCCTGCATCAACTCCAGGATCTGCGCCTGGATGGTGACGTCGAGCGCGGTGGTCGGCTCGTCGGCGATCAGCAGCTTGGGCTTGCACGACATCGCCATGGCGATCATCACGCGCTGGCGCATGCCGCCGGAGAACTGGTGCGGGTAGTCGTGCACCCGCTTGGCCGGGTTGGGAATGTTGACCAGGCGCAGCATCTCGGCCGCGCCTTCCAGCGCCTGCTTGCGCGACAGGTTCTCGTGCTGACGCAGCACCTCGGCGATCTGCGCGCCCACCGTGTAGACCGGATTGAGCGACGTCATCGGCTCCTGGAAGATGATCGCGATCTCGCGGGCGCGGATCTTGTCCATCTCGTCGGCCGACAGCGGGATCAGGTTCCGGCCCTGCCACAGGATCTCGCCGCCCTCGAAGCGGCCGGGCGGCATGTCGATCAGCTTCAGCACCGAGCGCGCCGTCACCGTCTTGCCGCAGCCCGATTCGCCCACCACGCCCAGGGTCTCGCCGCGGTCGATGTGCAGGTCGACGCCGTCGACGGCGCGCACCATGCCGTCGTCGGTCTTGAACCAGGTCTTGAGGTCGCGGATGTCGAGCAGCGTGTTGCTGTTCGGCGCTTTGGTGTTCAGCGAGTCCGGCATCACAGCACGCGTCGCGGATCGAGCGCGTCGCGCAAGCCGTCGCCGATGAAGTTGATGGTCAGCACCGTGAAGAAGATGGCGGCCCCCGCGAACAGCGCCCAATGCGGCGCGATGTCGATCGTGTCCTTGGCGTCGAACAGCACGCGACCCCAGGTCGGGATGTCGGGCGGGAAACCCAGCCCGAGGAACGACAGCGTCGACTCCTGGATGATGGCGGCGGCGACGTCGATGGTCGCCGCCACGATCACCGGTCCCAGCGCATTGGGCAGGATGTGGCGCACGACCTGGCGCACCGGCGAGGCGCCGAGCGCGCGGGCGGCCTCGATGAACTCCTTCTCGCGAATCGACAGGATCTGGGCGCGCACCAGGCGCGCCACCTGCATCCAGCGCAGGCCGCCGATCACCGCCACGATCATGACGAACACGCCGCCCTCGGGACCGAACACGCCCTTCAGGCTGTCGCGGAACAGGTAGATGATCAGCAGCAGCAGCGGCAGGGTCGGCAGCGACAGGAACAGATCGGCCAGCCACATCAGGAAGGCGTCGACCGCGCCACGCGACATGCCGGCGATGGCGCCGATCAGCACGCCCACGGTGCAGGCCACCAGCATGGCGCAGAGTCCGACCGCGAGCGAAATCCGACCGCCATAGAGCAGGCGGGCCAGCACGTCCTGCCCGAGATCGTCGGTGCCGAGCGGATGCGCCCAGGACGGCCCCTCCAGTTTCGCCGAGAAGTCGATCTCGTTGATCGGCAGGGTCCACAGGAACGGCCCGACCAGCACGGCAAACACGATCGCACCCAGGATGAATGAGCTCGCGATCGCCAGCCGGTGCCGGCGGAAGCGCCGCCACGCCTCGCGCGCCGGCGAGAAGCGCGCTCTGGAGCGCGCCGTGCCTGCAGGCGCAGCCGTCGCCGTGCCGCCTGCGGACGGCTCAGCGGTAAGAGATGCGGGGGTCGAGCCAGCCATAAAGGATATCG
>CAWUOG010000441.1:0-2951 GCA_963923875.1 uncultured Alphaproteobacteria bacterium | reverse complement strand
CGCAGGATCTCGCCGCCATAGGCATCGGCCACGATCAGGCCGATCTCTTCGGGAATGAGTTCCCGCGGGAAGTCGACCGGAACGGCGACGTAAAGACGGTCGCACCAGTCGAGATAGTCCGGCCACTTTTCGTCGACCCGCCAGTCCTCGATCGAGGATTTGGTCTCGACAATCACCAGTTCGCCGCCGCGTCCAACCGCGAAGATGTCGGCGCGGCGGCCATCGGGCAGCGGCATCTCGAGCAAGACGGAATGACCGGAGTGGCGCATCAGCCGACAGGCGCCGCGGCACACCGCGAGGGTGACCTCCGGTCGCGTCTGCCGTGGATTGCCGGTCGCGTCGGTCACCGTGCCGGGATCATTGGCGTGGCGGCGACTGCACCGGCACCAGGCGCGGCAGGGCATCGCCGTCGCTGCGCTCGTTGCCCGGTTTGAAGGACTGTGCCAGCGCCTCAGCGCGCTTGAGGTCGGCGGCCGCAATCTTCTCCTTGGCCTTTTCCCGCACTGCCTTGGAATCGGCGCTACCGCCCTTCTCGGCGAGAAGCAGCCACTTGTAGCCTTCGACCGGATCGGCCGGGCCGGCGACGCCACCGATCAGCAGGATCCCGAGGGCGTGCTGGGCCTCGGCAAGGCCCTGACGCGCGGCGCGCTCGTACCAGACCAATGCCTTGGCGACGTCGCGCGGCACGCCGGCGCCGGCGAAATAGGCGTTGGCGAGCTTGAATTGGGCCGAGGCGACACCGGCCTCGGCAGCCGCCTCGAACCAACCGATCGCCATCGCTACGACCTTCTGGTTCGCCGCCTTGTCCTTGTTGGCCGGCGTGCGCACGAGCATATCGCCGAGCGCCAGCGAGGCCTCCGGCACGCCGGCGCGCTGCGCCTGAAGCAGCCAGTTCTGCGCCGCTGTCAGGTCCTTTTTCACGCCATTACCGTCCTGCAGCGCGATACCATAGCGCAGCGCGGCGTAGGGGTGGCCCTTTTCGGCCGCGCGCCGGAAGAGATCGGCGGCCCGGACCGGATCCGCGAGCGCCGCGCCCTGGCTTTCGTCCATCGCGCGGCCGAGCGCATAGAGCGCATAGGGATCCTCGCTCGCGGCCGCCTTCTCGAGCCATGCCCGCGCCTGCACCAAGTCCTTTGGCACGCCTTTGCCGCGGAAATAGAGAATGCCGAGATTGAACTGCGCGCGCTGGTGGCCGCTGTTGGCAGCCTTCTCGAACAGCTCGACCGCCAGTGTCTCGTTGCGCGGCGTGCCGGCGAGTCCTTCGGCGAACACCAGTGCGAGGCGATGCTGACCCTCGGCCGACCCTGCATCGGCCGAGCGCTGGAAGAGTCGCAGTGCCTGCTTGCTGTCGCCGCGGTCGAGCAGTACGGCGCCGAGCCACGCCTCGGCATCGGGATTGCCCGGCGCCAGTGAGCGCAACTGCACTTCCGCCGCCCGCAGGTCGCCCGACCGGTAGGCGGTCACGGCCGAACGCAGCTCCGGCGGTACGTCGCCGCCCATCTCGACTTGCGCTTGCGCGACACCGCTCACGGCCAGCAGGGCCGCGATCAGGATCGCACGCGCAGTGATCATTTGGTCTTGAAGGTGAACTTGGCCGCTTCGGCCTTGGCTTTCTCGATCTCGTCCGGCTTCAAATCGCCGGCGATCTGCTCGAGCAGCTGGCCCGCGTTGGGCACATTCCAGAGTTCGGCGATGACGATCCACTTGTAGGCGTCGAACATGCTCTTGGGCACGCCCTTGCCTTCGGCATAAGCGCCGGCAAGAGGAATGATCGCCGGCGTGTAGCCGCGCTCTGCCGCATCGAGGAGTAGCGGGGCGGCCTTCGCCAGGTCGAACAGCTTCGACTCGGGATTGCCGTAGACGTAGAAGCCCAGCAGAAACTGCGCGCGCGGATCGCGCTCCTTCACCAGCAGCTGCAATTCCTTTTCGGCGGTCGCCATGTCCTTGGCCTGCATCGCCTTCACCGCTTCCTCGATTCCGGCGAAGGCTGGAGCAGCGGCGAAGGAGAAGCTGAGCGCGGTAACGGCGAGCGCGATCTCGGTACGATGACGGCGGATGAGCGACACGAACGAGCTCCTGAAAGCGAACGAGGCGGGGTGAAACGGGCGCCCGTCTACCATGGATTTTGGGCGGAAACACGGAAAGCGCCGATAGGAGGTCGGTATTGGAAGCAGGGGGAATCTGTCGGTGCCGTTGACGGCTCGACAACGGCTTTCTGCCCTGGAAGGCATTGGCCGGGAAATTTGCACTTCTATAAATTGCGTGTCAGGTGATTATTTTATCTTAATGTATTGGAAATACTAAATAAAATGCCAATTATTGGGGTGATTAGTCGGGATTTTGGTGCGCATTTTTGACTATCTAGATTAAGTAATTGTCACCAATCCTTAGGAATTGCGTGGGTTCTTCGAATTTAGATATGCGATTTTGCAGATGACAAACCGCTCGGACCTTTGTTAAGGTCTGCCCATTAGAGACGTCGTTAGCTTGTTGTAATTCATATCTGAAAGGTTTTTTGCACCGAGATCGGTGGCGCTCCTACCCAAGCGCACCCTACCCACAGAAATCACCCTAGCCCGCCAGCGGCTCCCCAAGCCGCTCATCGAAGCCCCCTTCCCACACACCCCAAGGCTTCGATAACCCCACACCCAGGCGGGCTCCTAAGGAAGGCCGGTCGTTCCCCAAGCGACCGGCCTTTCGTATTTCTGGCTGGACGCAAGCTGGCGTCGGCGTTCGCTTGCTCCCCGTCAGTCATCCACAGCTTTGTCCGATGAACTGGAAAAACACTGTGAAATGCGCGATTCCGCCCCTCGACAGGGAGGAAATTGCGCGTTAAGTGCAGTTTAAGATCACCCAAAAACGCCTATCTGAAAAAAAGAAATGTAACAAAATCAGAGTCTGGGATCGCCAAGATATGCATTTTTGCAAGTGACTGTTACAAAAGCTTCTGT
>CAWUOG010000440.1:0-2963 GCA_963923875.1 uncultured Alphaproteobacteria bacterium | reverse complement strand
TCGTTGTTGTGCAGCGCTTCGGCGGAATCGCCCTGGAAGGCGATCTTGCCGTGCACGATCACGTAACCGCGATCGGCAATGCGGACGGCCTGGGTGAAGTTCTGCTCGGCCATCAGGACGGTCAGGTTGAAGCCTTCCTTGAGCTCCTTGATCTTGTCGATCGTGCGCTGCACCAGCAGCGGCGCGAGGCCGACCGACGGCTCGTCGATCAGCAGGATGCGCGGCGCCGACATCAGGGCGCGCGCCAGCGCCAGCATCTGCTGCTCGCCGCCGGACATGCTGCCGGCCAGCTGTTTCGCGCGTTCCTTGAGTCGCGGGAAGGTCTCGAGGCAGAAATCGAGATTCTGCTGGATCGCCGCGCGCGCCTTGGGGCGGAAAGCGCCGAGCAGCAAGTTCTCGGTCACGGTGAGCTTGGGGAACAGCCGGCGGCCCTCGGGCACGAAGGCGACGCCAAGGTCGACGATTTCCTCCGTCGAGCGGCCGACCAGCTCATGCGCCGTGCCGTCGATCGTGGCGGTGATCTTGCCGGCCGACGGCCGCACGATGCCCATGATCGACTTCATCAGGGTCGACTTGCCGTTGCCGTTGGTCCCGAGCAGCGCCACGGTCTCGCCCGCCCGGACTTCCAGGGAGACGTCCTCCAGCACGCGCACGGCGGCGTAGCCCGCGTCGACATGGGAAATGGAGAGGCTACTCGCCAAGGTAGGCCCTCACGACTTCGGGGTGGCGCACGACGTCCTTCGGATTGCCATCGGCGATCTTCCTGCCGGCCACCAGCACCGCGAGCCGCTGCGAGAACTCCATCACCGCGCGCATGATGTGCTCGATCATGATCACGGTGACTCCCTGCCCGTTCAGCCGGATCAGCAGCGCGATGATTTCGTCGACTTCGGCATGGCTGAGGCCCGCCATCGCCTCGTCGGCGATCAGCAGCTTGGGTTCGGCCGCCATGGCGCGGGCGAGCTCGAGCTTGCGCATCTCGATCTGCGTCAGGTCGCGCGGCTGCTTGCCGGCCTTCGACGCCAGCCCGACCTGATCGAGCATCTCCAGGCAGCGCGCCTCGATCTCGGCGCCGTGCAGGTGCCGCCCGCCGCGGGCGTTGACGGTGAACAGGATCGGCACGCGGATGTTCTCGAGCAGCGACAGGCTGTGGAACGGCCGCGGCAATTGGAAGGATCGCGCCAGTCCGCGCCGCGTGCGCTCATGCGCCGACATGCCGTCGAGCCTGTCCCCGCCGAACCGGACGCTGCCCATCTCGTTCTGGAGGGTGCCGCAGATGCAGTTGACCAGCGTCGACTTGCCCGAGCCGTTCGGCCCGATCAGGCCGAGCCGTTCGCCCTCCTTGACCTCGAGCTGGATGCCATCCAGTGCGACGAAGCCGCCGAACCGCTTGCCGAGGCCCTCGACCTGCAGCAGCGCGGTCATTTCTTCTTCCTCTGGAAGAGACCGACGATGCCCTGCGGCGCCAGGATGACGAAGCCGACCATCAGCACACCCGCGACCAGCACGTTGAGCGCCGAGGAGATCGTCACCCTGATCCACTCCTGCAGGCCACCGACCAGGACGGCGCCGATCACCGGACCGACCCAGCTCGACATGCCGCCGATCAGCGGCATGGCGATGGCATTGACCGCGTAGTTCAGGCTGAAGCCCGAGGCCGGGTCGAGGTAGCTCACGTAGTAGGGCAGCGGCGCGCCGGCCATGCCCATGAAGCCGCCCGAGAGCGTGGTGGCGATCAGCTTGAGCTTCAGGGTCGGCACGCCGGCCGCCTCGGCCGCCGCCTCGTCGTCGCGGATGGCCGCGAAGCCGTAGCCCAGGGCCGAGCGTTCGATCTGACGCGCAACGACCAGCACGATCACGCACATGACCAGCATCAGGATGAAGAGATATTCGATGTAGGGCAGGCCGAGCAGCGACGTCGCGCGCGGCCGCAGGACGTAGGCGCCGCGCGCGCCGCCGACGAAATCCCAGTTAGTGATCAGGGTCTGCACGACCACGGCGAGCGCCAGCGTGGCGATCGAGAAGAAGACGCCGCGCAGACGGAGCGTGAGGTAGCCGGTGCCGAGCCCGACCAGGCCGGCCATGGCACCGCCGATCAGGATCATGACCGGCAGCGGCATCGCGGGGACCAGCTTGTGCCAGACCACGGTCGAATAGGCGCCGATGGCGAAGAAGGCCGTGACGCCGAAATTAACGTAGCCGGTATAGCCACCGAGAATGTTCCACGCCGTGCCCAGCACGATGTACTGCAGCACCACGTAGCCCATGAAGAAGGCGTAGCTGTTGCCGATGGCCTTGCCGATGCCGAAGAGGCCGACCGCAATCACCGCCAGGATGAGCGTGAAGACGGGAGCGCCGAGCCCCGTCCTGGCCGCCTGACCGGATGCGCTAGCGGCCAAGGATGCCACTGGGCCTCACAGCGAGCGTGATGAGAAGGACGCCGAAAGAGACAGCGGGCGCCCAGGACGGTCCGAAGAACGTCGCCGTCAGGCTCTCGACGATGCCCAGCGTGACGGCCGCGATCACCATGCCGGAGAAGCTGCCCAGTCCGCCCAGCACACAGATCGCGAACACGCGCCCGATATATTCGCGGCCGATCGATGGCTCGACCGGCTGGATGATGATCAGGATGGCGCCGCCCAGCGCCGCGGTGGCGATCGAAATGCCGAACGCGATGCGCTTGATGCGCGTTGGGTCGGCCGCCATGAGGCGCAGCGCGAGCTGATCCTGGGCGACCGCCTGGATGGCGCGCCCAATGAAGGTCTTCGCCAGGAAGAGCTGCAGCGCGGCGACGCTCGCCGCCGCCACGAGGAACGGTACGACCAGGCGCAGCGGCAGGTCGATCGGCCCGAGTTTCAGGGTTGTGCTGGTGTAGCTCGCCTCGACGGAACGATAGTCGACGCCGAAAACCAGGATCAGGCCGACCTCGGCGATGAACAGCAGGCCGAAGAAGAAGGAGAGTC
>CAWUOG010000439.1:0-2970 GCA_963923875.1 uncultured Alphaproteobacteria bacterium | reverse complement strand
CGCTCCCGTGCGAGTTGGGCTTCGCGCTGGGCGATGTAGAGCGCCGAGGCGATCACGATCGCGGCGCCGACATAGGTCCAGATCTCCGGCATCTGGCCCCAGATCAGCCAACCCATGAATACGGCGAACGGCAGGCGCAGATATTCGAACGGCGCCACCGCCGACATCTCGCCGGCCTTGAAGGCCTGCACCCAGAAATACTGGCCGACCGTCGCCGATGCCGCGACACCGATCGCCAGGGTCCAGCCCCAGGCGTCCGGCCAGCGCCACACCCAGATCGCGGGTAGCGCCAGCAGCAGGGTCGACCAAACCGCGAATTGCGTCAGAATCATCAGCGGGGTCTCGGAGTCCGAGAGGCGGCGTACCAGCAGAATCGAGAGCGACACCGTGAGCGCATTGGCGAGCGCGATCAGCGCACCGGCCTGCAGGCTGCCCTCGCCCGGCCGCACCATGACCAGCACGCCGATGAAGCCCACGATGGTGGCGCTCCAGCGCCGCCAACGGACCTTCTCGCGCAGGACGAGCGCGGCGACGCAGACCGAAAACAGCGGCTGCGAGAAGCCGAGGGCGGTGGCATCGGCGAGCGGCAGCATCGACACGGCATAGAAGCCCAGCACCATCGAGGTGGTGCCCATCAGGGTGCGCCAGAAATGGCCGTGCAGGCGCGTACTCTTCCATGGCTGCACCCGGCCGCTCATCATCAGCGGCAGCAGCATGATCACCGAGAAGATGGCGCGGAAGAACGCGGTCTGGACGCTCTCGATCTGGTCCGACAGCAGGCGGATCATCACGCCGTTGCAGGTGAAGATGAAGCCGCCGCTCACCAGCCAGAGCGCGCCTTGAACGTTGGGCGGCAGCCGGCGAAGCTGGGCGACGGCCAGGCGCACCTCAGATCTTCCGCTCGCGTCCGGTCCAGTAGGTGGCGCGCAGGTCCTTCTTCAGCACCTTGCCGACGGGACTGCGCGGCAGGGTCGCCATGAAGTCGACCGACTTCGGCGCCTTCACGCCGCCCAGCTTCTGCTTGGCCAGCTCGATCAGCTCGGCTTCGGTCGCCTTCGCTCCGGGCTTGAGCTCGACCACCGCCTTGACCGCCTCGCCCCACTTCTCGTCGGGCACGCCGATGACGGCGCAATCCTGCACCGCCGGGTGGCTCCACAGCACCTGCTCGATCTCGCTGGGAAACACGTTGAAGCCGCCGGAGATGATCATGTCCTTCTTGCGATCGACGATGTAGACGAAGCCGTCCTCGTCGATGACGCCGATGTCGCCGGTATGGTGCCAGCCGAAGGCCGAGGCCTCTTCGGTGGCCTGCGGATTCTTGTAGTAACCCTTCATGACGAGGCCGCCGCGCAGCACGATCTCGCCACGCTCGCCGCGTGGCAAAATCCTGCCGTCGTCGCTCATCACCTCGAGTCGCATCAGCGGCGTGATCCGCCCGCAGCTCGCCAACCTGTGGCGCTGGTTGGTCGCCAGCGCCTCTTCATGGTCGCGTGGCGACAGGACGGTGCAGATCATCGCCGCCTCGGCCTGGCCGTAGGTCTGGGTCATCACCGGACCGAACACCTTCATCGCCTCAACCAGCTTGTCGACCGACATCGGCGCCGATGCATACACGAGGTGCTTCAGCGAGCTGTAGTCGTGCTTCCCGATATTGGGATGCGCCAGCAGGATGTAGATGAGCGTCGGCGGCATGTAGATGTGCGTGACCTTGTGCGTCTCGATCGCCGCAAGAATCGCGCCGGGATCGGCCGTGCCCATGAAGATGTTGGTGCCGCCATAGGGCAGCAGCGGGAACGAGCAGACGCCGGCGGCGTGCGTCATCGGCGCCACCATCAAATGCACCGGCGGCGCATCGATCGGCATGGTCGCCCAGAAGATCGAGTTCATGGTCTCGATCGCCTTGTTCGTGATCTGCACGCCCTTGGGCCGGCCGGTCGTGCCGCCGGAGCTGATCAGGATCGCGACATCCTCGGGCGCCTCGGCGAGATCGGGGGCAGTTTCGCCCTGCCTGTCCATCCACGCTTCGAACTCGGGCCGGTCGATGCAGATGAAAGTCCTGATCTTCGGGCAGGCCTCGCGGATGCGCGCGAGATAGGTCTCGAAGCTCGAATGGTAGAACAGAAACGCCACGTCGGTGTTGTCGAGGATGTAGAGGTTCTCCTCGATGGCGTTGCGCGCATTGACCGGCGCCCAGACGAGACCGGCCCGCTGGATGCCGAGCAGGCAGGCATAGGCCATCGCGTGATTGGGCGAATAGACCGCGACCTTGTCGCCGCTCTCGAGGCCGACGCTGCGCAGACCGTTGGCGATGCGATGGGTGAGCGGCCTCACCGCGCCATAGGTCCAGCCGCGCGTGCCGTCGTGCAGGCAGTCGCGCCGGGGATGAAGATCGGCGCCGCGGTCGAAATAGTTGATCAGGCGCATGGTACGTTCCCCTCAGGCGCTTCCAGGGGGCGTCGACGAACCGACGCCGAGCTCACGCTGCATCAGCACGCTGTCGAGCCAGCGGTTGAACTTGAAGCCGATGTTCCTGAGCGTGCCTACCATTTCGAAGCCGCACGAGGCGTGGAGGCGGATCGACGGCGTCTGTGCACTGTCGCCGATCACCGCCACCATCTGGCGCTTTCCGAGTTTGGCGCATTGTTCGATCAGCACCGGCAGAAGAGCCTTGCCGACGCCCTGCCCCACCGCGTCCTTGTCGATATAGATCGAATCCTCGACCGAGAATTTGTAGGCAGGCCGTGGCCGCCAGTTCGAGGCATAGGCGTAGCCCATGACCTTGCCGTCGCGGACGGCGACGAGATGCGGCAGGCCGATATCGAGCACGGCCGCTCGTCGCTTCTTCATCTCCTCGAGGCCGGGCGGCTCGACCTCGAAGGAGGCGGTGCCGTGCAGCACGTGGTGAGCATAGATTTCCGCGCAGCGCGCGACATCGGCCTCGCTCGAGGCCCGCACGACCAGTTCACTCAT
>CAWUOG010000438.1:0-2973 GCA_963923875.1 uncultured Alphaproteobacteria bacterium | reverse complement strand
CCACCTCGCGGCCGGTCCGCACGCCGATGCAGCGCCGCGTGCCGCAGGCGCGGCGGGCGCTGGCCGAGCGCGGCATGAACGAGGCCGTGACCTGGTCGTTCCTGCCGCGCAAGCAGGCCGAACGCTTCGGCGGCGGCGCCGAGGACCTGCGGCTCCTGAACTCGATCGACGCCACGCTCGACACGATGCGGCCCTCGATCCTGCCCAACCTGATCGATGCGGCGTCGCGCAACGAGGCACGCGGCCTCGCCGACCCGGCGCTGTTCGAGGTCGGCCCGCAATACAAGGACGCGACGCCCGCCGGCCAGCGCATGGTCGCCGCCGGCGTGCGCCACAACATGGCGGTGCCGCGCAACTGGGCGGGCCCGGCCCGCACCGTCGACGCCTTCGACGCCAAGGCTGATGCGCTGGCCGTGCTGGCCGCGATCGGCGCGCCCGACAATCTCAGCACCCAGCCGGGAGCCGCCGACTGGTACCACCCCGGCCGGTCCGGCGTGATCAAGCTCGGCGATCGCGTGATGGCGCAGTTCGGCGAACTGCACCCCGAGCTGACCGCCGCCGCCGACCTCAAGGGTCCCGTGGCGGCGTTCGAAGTGTTCCTCGACGCCCCGCCGCTGCCCAAGGCGAAAGCCACCAAGGCGCGGCCCAAGCTGGTGCTGTCGGCCTTCCAGCCGGTCGAGCGCGACTTCGCCTTCCTGGTCGACGCCGCGGTCGAGGCCGAGAAGCTGGTGCGCGCCGCGCGCAGCGCCGACCGGGTGCTGATCACGGCGGCCCGCGTGTTCGACGTCTATGCCGGCAAGGGCGTGCCCGAGGGCCAGAAGTCGCTGGCGATCGCCGTCACGCTCCAGCCGGTCGAGCGCACGCTCACGGATGCGGAGATCGAGGCAGTGTGCAACAAGATCGTCGCCGCGGTCGCCAAGGCGACCGGCGCGACGCTGCGTGGTTGAAGCAAGAGTCCGATGACCGACCTGTCGTTGATCCGCAATTTCTCGATCATTGCCCATATCGACCACGGCAAGAGCACGCTGGCCGATCGCCTGCTGCTGCGCTGCGGGGCGGTGACCGAGCGCGAGTTCCACGACCAGATGCTCGATTCGATGGACATCGAGCGCGAGCGCGGCATCACGATCAAGGCGCAGACCGTGCGGCTCAACTATCCGGCCCAGGACGGCAAGACCTACGTCCTGAACCTGATGGACACGCCCGGCCACGTCGACTTCGCCTACGAGGTCTCCCGCTCGCTCGCCGCCTGCGAGGGCTCGCTGCTGGTGGTCGACGCCAGCCAGGGTGTCGAGGCGCAGACGCTGGCCAACGCCTACCACGCGATCGACGCCAACCACGAGATCATCCCGGTCCTCAACAAGATCGACCTGCCCTCGGCCGAGCCGGAGCGCGTCTGCAAGGAGATCGAGGACGTGGTCGGCATCGACACGTCCGAGGCGATCAAGGTCTCGGCGAAGACCGGCGTCGGCATCGACGATCTGCTCGAGGCGATGGTCAAGCGCCTGCCGCCGCCCAAGGGCGACCGCAACGCACCGCTCAAGGCCCTGCTGGTCGACAGCTGGTACGATCCGTATCTCGGCGTCGTCACCCTGGTGCGCGTGCAGGACGGCGTCCTGAAGAAGGGCATGCGCATCCGCATGATGGCGGTGGGCGCGGCCTACGATCTCGACAAGGTCGGCATCTTTTCGCCCAAGCCGACCGACGTGGCCGAGCTCGGCCCGGGCGAGATCGGCTTCATCATCGCCGGCATCAAGACCATCGCGGATTGCAAGGTCGGCGACACCATCACCGACGATCGCAAGCCCGCGACCGAGATGCTGGCGGGCTTCAAGCCCTCGGTGCCGGTGGTGTTCTGCGGCCTGTTCCCGGCCGACGCCGCCGAGTTCGAGCAGCTGCGCGAGTCGCTCGCCAAGCTCCGCCTCAACGACGCCTCGTTCCATTTCGAGCCCGAGACCAGTGCCGCCCTGGGCTTCGGCTTCCGCTGCGGCTTCCTCGGCCTGCTGCACCTGGAGATCATCCAGGAGCGGCTGGAGCGCGAGTTCAACCTCGACCTCGTCACCACGGCACCGAGCGTCGTCTACAAGGTCAAGATGACCGACGGCAGCGAGATCGAGCTGCATAACCCGGCCGACTATCCCGACCCGATGAAGATCGCGTCGATGCAGGAGCCGTGGATCAAGGCCACGATCATCACCCCGGACGAGCATCTCGGCTCGGTGCTGACGCTCTGCCAGGAGCGGCGCGGCCAGCAGCTCGAGCTGACCTACGCCGGCACGCGCGCCATGGCGATCTACAAGCTGCCGCTCAACGAGGTCGTGTTCGATTTCTACGACCGTCTCAAATCCGTCACGCGCGGCTATGCCAGCTTCGACTACGAGATGGTGGGCTACGAGGAGAGCGAGCTGGTGAAGCTCTCGATCCTGGTCAATTCCGAGCCGGTCGATGCGCTCTCCATGATCGTGCACAAGGCCGCCGCCGAGAGCCGCGGCCGCGCGCTGTGCGAGCGGCTGAAGGACCTGATCCCGAGGCAGCTGTTCAAGATCGCCATCCAGGCCGCGATCGGCGGCCGGGTGATCGCGCGCGAGACGATCAGCGCGCTGCGCAAGGACGTGCTGGCCAAGTGCTACGGCGGCGACATCAGCCGCAAGAAGAAGCTTCTCGAGAAGCAGAAGAAGGGCAAGAAGCGCATGCGCCAGGTGGGCGACGTGGAGATCCCGCAGTCGGCCTTCATCGCCGCGCTCAAGATGGACAGCCGGTAGACCGGCGCCCCCCGGGACAGCGATTTATCGATCCAACGGCGATTTATCGATTTTTTATCGCTGCACCGATAACGGTTTGAGCCCGCCAGATCAGGCTTTCAGGCGCTTTTTATCGCTCGAGGGGGACTCCCCCCCCTCTCCCGATTCCCGGCGCCCAACCCTCGACGCCCGCCCCTCGACGCCCGTAGCAGGCGGCGTGCAGGTTCAGGAC
>CAWUOG010000437.1:0-2975 GCA_963923875.1 uncultured Alphaproteobacteria bacterium | reverse complement strand
CGATGCGGTCGCTCATGGCCAGCGCCTCTTCCTGGTCATGGGTCACGAACACCAGGGTGACGCCGAGGCGCTTCTGCAGGTCTTTCAGCTCGAACTGCATCTGCTGGCGCAGCTTGCGATCTAGCGCCCCCAAAGGTTCGTCGCACAACAGCACGCGCGGTTCGACGACGAGGGCGCGCGCGAGCGCGACCCTCTGCTGCTGGCCGCCGGAGAGCTGCCCCGGCTTACGCGCCTCCAGTCCGGTCAGCGCGACCTGCGCCAGCGCCGCCCCGACTCGCCGGTCGATCTCGGCCTTCGGGACATCGCGCATGCGCAGGCCGAAGGCCACGTTCTCGGCCACAGTACGATGCGGAAACAGGGCATAGGACTGGAACACCATGCCCATGTCGCGCCGGTGGACGGGAACATCGGTGATGTCCTCGCCGCCGACATGAACGCGGCCGGCGTCGGGTATCTCGAAGCCCGCGATCATGCGCAGGCTTGTCGTCTTGCCGCAGCCCGACGGGCCGAGCAGGGCAAAGAACTCGCCTGCCGCGATGTCGAGCGTGACGCCGTCGACGGCCACGATGCGGCCGTCGAAGGTCTTGCTGACCCGGTCGAGTTTGATGGCGGCGGAAGTCAGCGCATCAACCCTTCAACATCTTGGTGACCCGCGCATCGATGTCTTCCTTGCGCGCATTGTACCATTTCCAATCGGGCTGGATCAGTGTCGCGACCTTGGCCGGCGTGGTCAGCAGCTTGGCGTCGTACTGGGCGTCAAGCTTCACCTTCTTGTTGGCCGGCGAGTACCACACCGCCTCGGCCAACAGCTTCTGGACGTCGGGCCGCAGCATGTAGTCGATGTAGGCGAAGGCCAGTTCCTTGACTTTCGAGCCCGGCGTCACGTTCAGCACTTGCTCGAGCGCCATCACACCCTCGGCCGGACTGACGAAGTCGAGCGGCTGTTTCTGGTCATTGTACCGGTAGATGCCAGAATCGTGGATCACGCCCATCGAGACTTCGCCCGACAGCAGCATCTTTTCCATCTGTCCGGTGAAATCCACCAGCTTGATCGGCTTTAGCTGCTCGAGCGCCTTATAAGCGGCATCGAGATCCTGCAGGCCCTTGCCGTAGATCTTGCCCAGCATCATCAGGTGGCATTGGCCGAGGCTGTTGACCGGGATGATATAGCTGCCACGCGCGCCAGCGAGCTTGGGATCGGCAAGGTCCTTCCACGACTTCGGCGCAGTCAGGCCCTTGTCGGTGCGATACCCCAAGCCGATCGCGCTGGTGAAGATCGACACGCCAACGATCTTGTCGCTTACGGCGTATTCGTAGACGTCGGCAACGTTGGGCACTTCCTTGGCGGTGATCTTGGACATCACAAGACCCTCGCTGACGGCATTCCACTGCTCGTTGGAGTTGGTGTGGAGCACGTCGTAGAGCGGGTCGTTCTTGGCGCTTGCCTGCAGCTTGGGCAGGAACGGGAAGGACTGATCGGCCGAGACCGTGCACTTGAATTCCTTCTCGAAGGCCGGGAGCACCGTGGCCTTCATGATGTCACCCCACTTGCCGCCCCAGGTCGTGATCTTGAGTGTCCTGGTCTGGGCATGAAGGATCGCGGGCGCGCCAATCGTGGCCGCCGCGGCAAGGCCGGCACCGGTCTGCAATACCTTACGACGCGAAATCGCCGAACGTGGAATCATGGTCAACCCCTCCTGTTTCCCGCTAGAGCTTAACGTAGGCCTTCAATCCGATCAGCTTTTCCAGCACCAGCACGACGGCTACGGCCAGCAAGATCGAGACCATCGAGGCCGCCGCGATGGCGCCGTCGAGATCGAATTTCATGTAGTTGAACAGCACCACCGGCAGGGTCTCGTTCTTGGGCTGGACCAGGAACAGCGACACCGGGAACTGGTCGAACGACACGATAAAGGCGAAGACGCCGCCGGCGAACACGCCGGGCCGGATCAGCGGCAAGGTGACCTCGAAGAAGACACGCGTCGGGCTAGCCCCCAGCGCCGCGGCGGCTTCCTCGATGCGCCGATCGAAATTGTGCAGCACCGCCAGCGTCGTTCGCAGCACGTAAGGCACCGCGACCAGCGTATGGGCCATGATCAGACCCCACACCGGCCGACCGACGCCGACCAGCAGATAGGACTGAAACAGCGCCAGGCCGGTCAGGATGGCCGGCAGCATCAGCGGCGACATGAAGAACGCGGTCAGGACCGCCCGTCCCGGCAGGTTGCCACGCGCCAACGCGAGCGCACAGGCGCCGCCGATCGTGATCGACAAGGCGAGCACACAGGTCGCGGTCCACAGCGACAGCCAGAGCGCGTTCATGAAGTCGCTGCCGGCAAAGAACTTCTGGAACCAGCGCAACGTGACGCCGACCGGCGGGAAGGAGATGTAGGGGGTCGGATTGAGCGCGAACACGACGACGATGGCGATCGGCGCCAGCAGGAAGGCGAGCAGCAGCCCGTTCAAGGTGAGGTACGCGGCGCGGCCATGGTCGAACGGCGCACGATTTCGAACGGGCGCTGCGTTCATGCCAGCCCCTCTTCACCCGTCACTTTCGCCAGGATGCGATTGTAGGCGACCACGATCACGAGGCAGACGGACAGCAGGATCACGCCGAGCGCGCCTGCGAAGTTCGGGTTGAATGAGGTGCCGACCTGCTGGGCGATCAACATCGGCAGGGTCAGCACGTTGGTGCCGCCCATCAGCGAGGGCGTCACATAAGCCGAAATCGAAAGGGCAAAGACCAGCAGCGAACCGGCGAGGACGCCGGGCAGGCTGAGCGGCAGGGTGACCTCGAAGAAGGCACGCATGCGACCCGCGCCCAGGCTGCGCGCAGCCTGTTCCAGTCGCTCGTCAATACGGCCGATGACGCCGGTCAGGGTCAGCACCATGAACGGCACGTAAATATGCACCAGCGCGACGATCGTGCCGAACTCGTTGTACATCAGCGGCAGCGGCTTCTCGATCAATCCGAG
>CAWUOG010000436.1:0-2982 GCA_963923875.1 uncultured Alphaproteobacteria bacterium | reverse complement strand
CGAATGGCGACGTGCCGGGCGCACCCGCCTTCGCCATCTCCATCTCGAAGATGTACTTCTGCGTCGTGGTGAAGCCCGGGCCTCCGAATTCCTTGGGCCAGCCGGTGCAAAGCCAGCCCTTCTTGGCCAGACGCTTCTGCCAGTCGATCAGGCGCTCCTTGGGGAGATAGGCGTTGCGCGAGGCCTTCAGTTCGCCCCTGAGTTCCGGCGTGAAATTGTCCTTCAACCAGTCGCGGACTTCCTGCTGAAACGCCAGCTCTTCCTTACCAAACGTCAGATCCATTGGGGGCTCCTCCAGGACGGCGAAAGTACCGCGCCCCCTTCCGTCCCGTAAAGCGTTCGACCGCGCTACATTCGGGGAGCAAAAGACCGGGAGACAGTATGGTTCACCGCATCCGCCGAGTAGTTACGGGTCATGACCGCGACGGCAAGTCCATCTTCGTCATGGACGGCAAGGCGCCCAACATTCTCGAAATGGCCTCGATGCCGGGCGTGGCGCTGACGGACCTGTGGCGTACCAAGACCTCGCCCGCTTCCAATGCCGGCAACGCCGACGCCGCGACTGGCAAGATCAAGCTCGAGCCGCCGTCCAGCGGCACCATCCTCCGCATCGTCGAATTTCCGCCAGACACCGCCTGGCGCGGCACGGCCGATGCCAAGAAGGCGTTTGCGTCCATCGGCGCGGGGGGCGCCCCCGACCATACCTCGAGCGACGCCATGATGCATGCCACGACCACGGTCGATTACATCATTGTGCTGAAGGGCGAGATTTGGGCGATCCTCGACAAGGGCGAGAAGCTCCTCAAGCAGGGCGATGTGCTGATCCAGCGCGGGACAAATCATTCCTGGAGCGTACGGACCAGGGAACCTGCGATTGTCGCGGCGGTACTGGTCGGCGCCAGACCGGCCGGCCGTCTCACCCGGCGCAAGTCGAAGGCTACCGCCAAGCGCGGCAAGAAGCGCTGATGGCTCCTACAGTTCAGACGATCGCCAGCGACGAGAAGTTGCCGGCACGGGCCGATGTCATCGTGATCGGCGGCGGCATCGCAGGAGTCGCTGCGACGTATGCGCTCGCAAAGAAAGGCGTCAAGGTCGCCCTCATCGAGAAGGGCAACATTGCGGGCGAACAGAGCAGTCGGAATTGGGGCTGGTGCCGGCAGCAGCATCGCGACCTGCGGGAACTTCCCCTGGCCATGAAGAGCCTGGAGATCTGGGACGGCCTGAATGCCGAACTCGGCGCCGAGACCGGCTTTCGGCGGACAGGCCTTATTTACGTCACCGACCGTCCGGCGGACTTCGCGCAGTGGGAGGAGTGGACGCTCCGCGCCCGCGACTACCAGATGCACAGCCGCATCCTCACACCGGCCGAGGCCAAGGAACTGACGCCCGGGAGCGTTCCGGAATGGATCGGTGGCATCCATTCACCGACGGACGGCCGCGGCGAACCTTCGCTCGCCGTTCCGGCGCTGGCCGAGGCGGCCCGCCGGCTCGGTGCTACTCTGCATCAGTATTGCGCCGCCCGAGGGCTCGACATCCAGGCCGGCAAGGTCACAGGCGTGATTACCGAGAAGGGCTCCATTCGCGCCGATGCCGTCCTGGTTGCCGGCGGTTCGTGGAGTTCGCTGTTCTGCCGTCGCCATGGCATCCGCTTGCCCCAGGCCGGCGTGCGCTCGACCTCGTTCGCCACCAAACCGGCACCCGAGGTCACCCACGGCGGGCTATCCCTTCCGGACGTCACACTGCGTCGCCGGCTCGATGGCGGCTACACGATCGGTCTCGGCGGTCGCGGGCTGCTCGAGCTTTCACCCCAGGGCCTGCTCTACGCCCGTGACTTCTGGCCGACCCTGAAGAAGCGCTGGACCGGCGTGACCATGGGCATAAGCCGCTCCTTCTTCGACGGACCGGAATCCTTCGCGAACTGGTCGTTCGACAAGACGACACCTTTCGAGAAGCACCGCACGCTCGATCCACCGGCCGATCCCAAACTGGTTCAGCAGGGACTGACCCGCCTCGCCGAGCAGTATCCCGCGCTGAAGGGACTGGAGGTCGCAGAGCAATGGGGCGGACTGATCGATTCGACGCCCGACGGCATCCCCGTGATCTCCGCCGTCGACCCCCTGCCCGGCCTGTTCCTCTCCACCGGCTTCACCGGCCACGGCTTCGGAATTGGGCCGGCAGGTGGCCGGCTCGCCGCCGATATCGTCGCCGGGGATCCTCCGATCGTCGACCCCACTCCCTTCCGCTACAGCCGCATGATCGACGGTACCGACCTCGGCGCACCGGGCATGTTCTGAAGTTCAGCCCTTCGGCTGAATGGCTTCGAAGTAGGCCCGGTAATGCTGGCGCAGCACCGGTTCGATCGCCCCGGCATCGTACGCGGGCGATATCAATGGCGCCGCCGCGGTCACCTTCACCACGACGAAGGCGCGATACCGGTCGGCCAGCAGCGACACCGGATAGCGCGCGATCAGGGATGCGAACTCAGGCGTGTCCTTCGCCACGACCCGCGCCGTGCCCTTGAAGCGGTAACCCTGCCGCGCGAAGGGGTCGACGAAGTTGATTTCCAACGCCGGGTTGCGGGCGATGTTGGCCATGGTGCCTGGCGAACGAATCTCGGCGAACACGATGTGCTCGTCATCCAGCACCTGCATGGTTCCCTTAGGCGAGAGATTGGGGGTGCTATCGGCATTCACCGTGGCAACGAAGCCGAGCTTCTGTTCGTCCACCACGCGCTTCATGTCGGCCGTCAGCAACATCCAGCCTACTCCGGTTTGGCGCCCGACGCCTTCACGATCGGGTCCCAGAATGCCAACTGGCTGTTGAAATACTTCGTTGCCTCGTCCGGAGACGACTGAACCGGCGTGATCGCCAGTTCGCCCATGCGCTTGACGACGTCGGGTGTAGCCAGCGCCTTGTTGAAGGCGGCATTCAGCTTTTCGACGATCGGCCGCGGCGTCGCGGCCGGCGCCTGTGCCACGTACC
>CAWUOG010000435.1:0-2986 GCA_963923875.1 uncultured Alphaproteobacteria bacterium | reverse complement strand
CGGTCATCGAGTCGCAGGAGCAAATATTTCGCCCGTCGGTCAATCGCCTGCACCGTGCGACCCTCGACCTTCAAGGCGAACTGTCGAGGTAGCGGCACGCGCAGGTCCTTGCGGCGCTGGATCAGGCGCGCGATGCGATGTCCGACCATGCGGGGTATCAGGCCCCGACGGACGGTCTCGACCTCGGGTAACTCGGGCATTGTCTCTAGTGGCGGGAGCCAAACAGGGCGCTGCCGACCCTAACATGGGTAGCGCCCAGGCGAACGGCGGCCTCGTAGTCGGCGCTCATTCCCATACTGACCTTCGCCAATCCGTTGCGGGCTGCCATCTTGGCCAACAGGGCAAAATGCAGGGCCGGTTCCTCGTTGACCGGCGGAATGCACATCAGTCCGACAACCGGCAATCTGTGGGTGTCGCGACAGGCCGCGACGAAGGCGTCGAGTTCGGCCGGCATGATTCCCGCTTTCTGCGGCTCCTCGCCGGTATTGACCTGGATGAAGCAGGCAAGCCGTTTGCCTGCCCGTTCCATCTCCCTGGCGAGCGTTGCCGCGAGCCGCTCGCGGTCGACCGACTGGATCACGTCGAACAAGGCCACTGCGTCGCGCACCTTGTTGGTCTGCAACGGGCCGATCAGGTGCAATTCGAGATCGGGATAGGCGGCCTTCAGGGCAGGAAACTTCTCCTGCGCCTCCTGTACCCGATTTTCGCCAAACACGCGGTGTCCGGCCTCTAGCACTTCGCGAATGCGGTCCGCGCCATGGGTCTTCGAGACGGCGATCAGGGTGACGTCGGCAGGATTGCGGCCGGCGGCACGCGCAGCCTCGGCGATGTGGCCCTGGACTTCGGCCAGAAGCTTGGAACCCTCGCTCATGACCTCCGCTCAGGCATCGAGCTTGGCGCGCGCCTCTAGCGCCTCTGCATTGTCTGGATTGGCGGCCAGCGCGGCATCGAGCGTCTCGCGGGCGCGGTCGGTCTCGCCAAGCGCGGCGAGGCACATCCCGTAGTTGGCCAGCAGGCGGGCGTCGCCGGGCAGGCTGCGCAGCGCCTCCTCGTGCAGCGGGCGGGCTTCGGCCGGCCGGCCGAGATCGACCAGCACCTGGCCGAGATTGGTCAGGATCAAGGGGTCGCCATCCTTGAGGCGAGAGGCGCGCTTCAAAACCTTGTGGGCGTCGTCAAATCGTTTCAACCCCCGCAGGGCCAGCCCTTGGTTGTTCAGGGCGCGCACATCCTGCGGTGTTGCCTGCAGGTAGGGCGCCAGCAGGTCTACTGCCTGCGCATGCTCGCCCTTGTCGATGTACAGGACTGACAACTGCAGGATGGCGCCGCTGTCCATCGGATTTCGCTGGAGCGCGCGCTTCAGAATTTCGATCGCCTCGTCGTTCTTGCCAGCGACGGCCTTGACGATGGCCAGAGTGCGCAGCGCTTGGGTAAGACTGGGGTCCAGCTCCAGTGCCTTCTCGATCGGCTCGACCGCTTCCGAGGGCCGACCGGCGAGGTTGAGCACGAACCCCATGACGTGATTTACGATGGCGCTTTGGGGCGCGAGCTCCAGCGCCTTGCGCGCCTCTTCGATCGCTTCCTCATGATGATCAAGGCCACCCAGGGCGAGCGCCCGGTCGGCCAGGATGTGAGCACGCCGCGGCGCATCCTCGCCGGCGTCGAGAGCCGCCATGTCGAGTACTTCGACTGCCGTCGCGAAGTTGCCCATGCGATAGAGCACATGGCCCAGCATGTTGCGGGCACGGGCCTGGATCGGCTTCCAGCGCTCGCCTTCGTTCTCGAGCGCCTGCTCGATGACCGTGACCGTCTCGGCAAGTTCGCGCTCGGCGGCGGCAAGCTTGCCTTGGTCGATATGGATGGAGGCGAGCGCCAGCCTCGCTTCTATATGACCGGGCTGCCGACGGATCGTGTCGCGGAAGCGCTTGGCTGCTTCGTCAAGCTGGCCCAATCCGCGGGCGGCAAGCCCGAGATTGAATGCCAGCATCGGTTCGTTGGGGTCTTTTGCCAAAGCCTTGCGCCAGAGCGTGGAGGCCTCGGCGAGTTCGCCACGCCGGGAAACGCACACTGCCAGGAAATGCAGGATATCAGGCCGGTCACCGTAACGGCCGTGCGCTGCCCGGAACAACGGTTCGGCCCGGTCAAACCATCCGGCATTCAGAAACTGCAGCCCGCGCTGCAAATCGGGATCGGGTTGGGGGGGCACCGTCGCCATGGTCCGCTGTGTAGACCCGGCTCCGGAGCAAGGCTAGACCAAATGCCATGGTCAAGGACGTCGACCTGTTCACTGCTGCCATGGCTGACGTTGCGCCGCTGAAGGGTGCCCCGCGCCCACGGGCCGCCGCCTCCGGCGCCAATTCCGGTTCGGCGACCAAGAACATCGCACCCCGCTCCAAAGAGGGCATGGCGCCGGTCCGTGCGCTCAAGTCGATGGCGCAGCCTTTGGATCGGTTTGATCGCGACGTCGATCGCGCCTTGGCACGGGGACGACGCCGCCCCGAAGCGACACTTGATCTCCATGGCATGACCCTGGCTGCCGCCGAACGGGCAGTGGCGGTCTTCCTCACCGAGGCGTCGGGACGCGGCCTGCGAGTCGTGCTCATCGTCACCGGCAAGGGCCTGCGAATGGAAAGCGGCAGGGTCTTTGGCGGCCGTATCCGGGCGGAGTTTCCCGGATGGCTCGAACGATCCGAGAACCGCGTCCGTATCGCCGGTGTTCGTGCCGCTCACCCGAGGCACGGCGGCGGTGGCGCCTTCTATATCCTGCTGCGTCGGCGCACGGCCCGTGCATGAGGCCTGGTCCGTAGTTCTGCGGCAATCCCGAATCCGGCCCCCCCCCCGGGGGGGGGGGTGCGCTGGTGACCGGCCACTCTCTCGGTCGATAATGACCAAGATCGCCTGATACAGGATTCGCTCGGACGTTGACCGAACCGGTGGACGACTTGTCGTCATCCGGCCCGAAAACGGCAACTAGTTGCTGCGCTGCCGT
>CAWUOG010000434.1:0-2992 GCA_963923875.1 uncultured Alphaproteobacteria bacterium | reverse complement strand
CCCTTTGGCTGCACGAGATAGCCGCGCATCGTCCCGGAGTTGCCGCCCGGCGACGGATAGGTCACGTATTTCGCGACGATACGCTCGTCCGTGAAGGAGATCGTCTGGGCGTTGGCGTAACGCGGCATCAGTGCCTGCGCCATCGCGAGACCGCCGACCGTCGCCGCGGCAGCTCGCGAGAGGAAGGTACGTCGGTCGATCGCGCCGTGGCAGTACTCGTCGTAGAGGTCGTAGATTCGCTGATCGATCCAGTCCTGCGTGACAATCTGCCCGTCCATCGAGACCTCTCCTGCTCGGCTAGCCCAGACGTCGCCGGTAGAGCGCAATCAGGCGCTCCCAGTGGCGTTCCGCCGCCGGCTTGTCGTAGCACCAGCGCTGCGGGAACGCGAAGCCATGATGCACACTCATGTTCACTTCTAGTTCACCGCCATTGCCGGACCTGTCGAACAGCGCCTTCAACTCCTTGACCATCTCGGGTGGCGCGAGGTCGTCGTGTTCGGCGCAGGAGATGTACAGTTCGCCCTTGGCCTTTGCGAGAGTCAGGTGCGGGCTCTCGACGGCGTCGCTCACCAGCCAGGTGCCGTAGAACGACGCCGCAGCTGCTATCCGGTCAGGATATCGCGCGGCAGCCGCCAGCGAATACGGTCCGCTCATGCAATAGCCATGGGTGCCGACCGGCCCCTTCTTCGAGGCCTCTTGGCAGTCGGCCCAGGCGATCATGGCGGCGATGTCGTCCATCACGGGCGGTATCGTCATCTTGGTACGCACCGCACGCATGCGCGTATGCTCGGCGCTGCCGTGCTTCAGAACGTCAGGGCCGTATTTGGTATCCTTGCCTGCCCGGTAGTAGAGGTTGGGGAGCATCACGAAGTAGCCGACCGTCGCAAGCCGTCTACTCATGTCGTAGAGTTCCTCCCGGATGCCCGGCGCATCCATCAGGAACAGCACTGGCGGGTACGGACCGCCCCGTTCCGGATGGCAAACGAACGTTTCCATCGCCCCGTCCTTGGTCGGGATGTTCAAAATCTGCTCTTTCACCGATTCCTCCGCTTTGACCGATGCCACCACCTTGCTAGGCTTCGCACAACCACAAAGCTTCGGGAGTGAAACAAGCATGCGTAAATTCGTGTCTGCGTTCGCGCTGCTGTGCGGCATGGCTGCCGTTCCAGCGAGCGCACAATTCAGCGGCGACACGGTCAAGATCGGCGTCGCCACCGACATGTCGAGCCTTTATGCCGACATCAACGGCCCGGGCGCCGCGCTTGCGACCCAGATGGCGATCGAGGATTTCGGCGGCACCGTCGCCGGCAAGAAGATCGAGCTGATCACCGGCGACATCCAGAACAAAGCCGACGTCGCCGCCACGATGGCCGGCCGCTGGTACGACGCCGAGAATGTCGACGTGATCCTGGGTGCCGGCGCTTCGTCTTCCTCGATCGCGATCCAGGGCGTCGCCGGTGAGAAGAAGCGGATATTCCTGGCACCCGACCCCGCTTCGTCCGACATCACGGGCAAGCTTTGCAACCCCTACACCGTGCAGTGGGTCTACGACACGGCCGCTCTCGCCAATGGCACCGGCTCGGCCGTCGTCAAGTCCGGCGGCAATACCTGGTTCTTCCTGACCGCCGATTACGCCTTCGGTTACGCCCTGCAGCGCGACGTCGCCGCGGTCGTGACGAAGTCCGGTGGCAAGGTGCTTGGTGAAGTCCGGCATCCCATCAACACCCAGGACTTCTCGTCGTTCCTGCTGCAGGCGCAGGCGTCGAAGGCGCAGATCATCGGTCTCGCCAATGCCGGCGGCGACACGATCAAGTCGATCCAGCAGGCGGCCGAATTCGGCATCGTCAAGGGCGGCCAGAAACTCGCGGGCCTGCTGGTATTCATCTCCGACATTCATTCCCTGACTCTCGAGCGCGCTCAGGGCCTGCGCCTGACCGAGGCCTTCTACTGGGACCTCAACGACAAGACCCGCGCCTTCTCCAAGCGTTTTGCCGAGCGGTTCAAGGGCAAGATGCCGACCATGGTCCAGGCGGGCTTCTATTCCGCCACCCTCGCCTATCTGAACGCGGTCAAGGCGACCGGCACCGACAACGCCGAGAAGGTCATGGCGCAGATGAAAGCGACCAAATGGGACGACCCGATCTTCGGCAAGAGTTATATCCGCGAGGACGGCCGCAAGATGCACGACATGTACCTCTTCGAGGTCAAGACGCCTGCCGAATCGAAGGGCCCGTGGGATTACTACAAGCTGCTCGCCACGATCCCGGCCGAGGAAGCCTTCCGACCGATGGACCAGGGCGGCTGCCCGATGATCAAGAAGTAACGATCGCACCGCAGGGAGGCACGTCATGGCCCAGTCATCGAACATCTTCGTCGGTGTGGCCGGCTACTTCGGCAAGCCAGACCACACGGGCAAGGTCGGCGTTTTCAGGCGCCCGGCCTCCGGCGGTGATTGGCGCCATGTCCTCGGCGATGTCGAGGCCTACACGGTGTTCGTCCATCCCGCCGATCCCAACGTGATCCTCGCGGGCACGTCGGACGGCGTCTGGCGCAGCACCGACGCCGGCTCGACCTTCAAGCGGGCCGGCTTCCCCGACAAAGGCAAGCAGGTGTGGTGCTTCATGGTCGATGTGCGCGATCCCGGGCGCATCCTGGCCGGTGCCTCGCCGATCGACGTCTATCGCAGTGACGACCAGGGCGCGTCGTGGCGTAAGCTCGCGACGCCGAAGATTGCCACGCATTGCACCGGCCCCTTCGCCTCGCGAGTGATGCGCTTGGCACAAAATCCGAAGAATCCTGACGAGATCTTTGCGGCCCTCGAGATCAACGGCGTGATGCGCAGCACCGACGGGGGCGAGACCTGGACGGATTGCAGCGAGGGACTGATCAAGCTCGCCGAACTGCCGCATCTCAAGAGCAAGATCGTGAGCGATACGACGGCCGAGGGCATGCTCGACGGCCATGCCGTGACAATCGACCCGGCCGCGCCGGA
>CAWUOG010000433.1:0-2995 GCA_963923875.1 uncultured Alphaproteobacteria bacterium | reverse complement strand
GCTGCAAATACCCCGCATCACGACTTCGCGAGGTCGTGCGCCGTCATTCGATCTTGATGCCGGCGGCCTTGATCAGCGGCCACCACAGCTTGATCTCGGCGGCATGGTGCGCCCGCAGCGATTGAGGCGTCTGCTGCGCCGGCGGCGGGATCTCCTGGCCGAGCGCGGCGAAGCGCTCGCGGACATGCGGATCGGCCAGCGACTCCACGATGGCCGCCGTCAGTTTGGCGGCGACGTCCTTCGGCGTGCCCTTGGGCGCCCACAGCCCGTGCCACACCGAGATGTAGAGGCCGGGCAGGCCCGCCTCGTCGACCGTCGGCACGTCCGGCAGCGCCTTCAGGCGTTCCCTGGCGGTGACGGCGAACACCTTGATCTTGCCGGCCTGGATCTGCGGGATCGAATTGGCGGCCTGGTCGAACATCATGTCGATCTGGCCGGCGACGAGGTCCTGCAGGGCCGGGCCGCCGCCGCGATAGGGAATGAAGCGCAGCTTGGCGCCGGTCTTCTGCTCGAAGTAGAGCCCGCCGATATGGCTCGCCGCGCCGACGCCCGAGGTGCCTGCCGTCGTCTTGTCGGGATTGGCCTTGGCGTACTCGATCAGTCCCTTGAGGTCGGTGGCGGGGAAGTCCTTGCGCGCCACCACGAGCTGCGGATTGGTCGCGATCTGCGCCAGCGGCTCGAAATCCTCGAGGATGTCGTAGGTCAGCGTATAGATCGCCGGATTGACGACGTGCGTGCTCCAGTGGCCGATGCCGATCGTGTAGCCGTCGGGCGCCGCGCGCGCGACGCGGGTGACGCCGATCGTGCCGGCCGCGCCCGTGGTGTTCTCGACGATCACCGTCTGGCCGAGCACCTTGCTCATCCGTTCGGCGAGGATGCGGCCCAGCGTGTCGGTCGGGCCGCCGGCGGTGAACGGCACCACCATCGTGATCTGCTTGGTCGGGAAGGTCTGCGCGCCGGCGGGCAGCGCTCCGCCGGTGGCCGCGACGGCGGACGCCAGCAACAGACTCGCGACGGCTCTTCTGTGCATGTTCGTTTCCTCACCCTGTGTGCAGGCGCCCCTGGAGGAGCGCACCTTTGACCCAAGCCTTGGCCAATTTCGCGCGAGGGGCAAGCGGCGACGCGACGGTGTCGCCAGCTTGACGAGGCAGGGCCCGTCCTGGATGTCCGGCGTCCGGGCCTGCCTTGTCACGGCCAGTCCGGTGTGTTTCCGTCAGGCTTCGGATGACTGCCCCGCGATCGGAACCGCTTCAACACGCTCCCGCCCTGACGGTGATGCGGGGTGTCGCGGCCCTGATGATCCTCAACCTCCATGCCTGGCGATGGACGGCGCTGCCGGAGATCGGCGAGCCGCCGCTGCTCCACCTCCTCGTCAGCATGCGCTACGTCGCCATGCCGCTCTTCTTCGTGCTGAGCGGCTGGGTCATTCACTACAACTTCGCGCGCTACCTGCCGACGAAGGCGGAATTCGCCGCCAGGCGCGAGGCGACGAACTACCTGAAGTTCTTCGCCAAGCGCCTGCTGCGGCTCTACCCGCTCTACATCGTGCTGTTCGGGTTCGTCTGCTATGTCGACGACCGCCTGTTCACGCCGCACTTCGACTGGCATGCCTTCTGGCGATACCTGACGCTGACCCACGCGTGGACGTTCGTCATGGTCCGCGATCTTCCCACCTTCCACTCCACGTTCTCGCTGTCGTGGTCGATCTCGACCGAGCTGGCGCTCTACCTGTCGTATCCCGTGCTGGGGTTCATCGCGCTGCGCCTGCGCGACGGAAAGCGCGTGGCGATGGCCATGGCCTGCACGATGGCGATCGCGGTGACGTTGGCGGAAGTGGCCGTGCACTATCGCTTCCAGGTCGCGCGTCTCGTGCTGCCCGACCCGAATGCCCAGCTGGTCGACCTGTTCGCCGCCTGGTTTCTCTACTGCTCGCCCTGGATGAAGGTCTGGGATTTCATGATCGGCATCCTGCTGGCCCAGTTCGCCGGCATCGCGGGCAGCCGCAGTGTCGACCGCCTGTCGGCGCCGTACCTCCACCTGGCCTGTGTCCTGCTGCTTGCCGGGCTGTTCATCGCGCTGACCTACGACGACCTGGCCTGGACCGATGCCGCCTTCAGCGCCCTCTACCAGTCGTTCGCCTTCACGCCCTTCATCGCGCTGGTGCTGCTGACGGCCTTCTACCGCGAGGACCTCTACGCCAACAGTGTCCTGCTGACGATCGGCACGATCAGCTACTCGCTGTACCTGGTCCACTACTGCGTGGCCGTCATCGTGTGGCGACCCGACTCGTGGCCCGAGTGGGTCGCCCAGGCCCTGCTGCTGATCGGCTGTTCGGTGATTGCCGCCGTCATCACCTATTCCTGGATCGAGGCGCCCTTCGTCAGGCTCGGCCGGAGAATCCGGCTGACGCCGCTGCCGCCGCTGCCGCCGTCGACGCCCGCCGAACCGCAAGCGACCGACCGAAGCTGACCGCGGTAGCGGGGTGCGCCAACTGCGCCAACCGCTCCTTCCCCCTTCATAGGGGGAAGTGCCCCCGTCCTACGGGGGCGATGGGGTCATGCCCCCCACGGCGCCTGTGAAGGCGCCAGGTCGCGTATGACGCGCCACCTCTCTTCCGTGTCGTGTCTTCCGGACCGCGGGCCTCCAGGCCCGCTCATGATCATGAACTCGAGCGAGCCTGGAGGCTCGCGGTCCGCATGAGGGTGCGCCAACTGCGCCAACCGCCACGACCGGAAAAAGACCTCACCCTGAGGAGCGCCCAAGGGGCGCGTCTCGAAGGGTGAGGGGTTAGCGCAGTTGGCGCACCCGACTCCTGACCCGGGCTGCGCCCGGCTTTGAATAAAGCACCATAATAGGTCCCTGCGGTTTCACGCTTCTATGGTCGGAACGTGCGGACGATGTCTCGTCGTCAACGCCGCTGCCGATCCCTGGCGCAGCCGGCGCGGGCGAGCGCGTTCGCACCGTTCCCTGACGGGAACGCACGCTCCCTCTTGCC
>CAWUOG010000432.1:0-3003 GCA_963923875.1 uncultured Alphaproteobacteria bacterium | reverse complement strand
GAAGGTGTTCATGGCCAGGATGTCGTGGCCGGACTTGGCCTGCGCCTCGGCGGCCGTGGTCAGCAGCAGCTTGTTGCCTTGCGAGGTGATGAAATCAATCGCGACCTCGACCTTCTCCTTCTCGGCCCACTCGCGCACGGCCTTCTCGGTCGCGTTGTTGGCATTGGGAACCCAATGATCCCAGAAGCCGATGGAAATCTTGCCAGCGGCGTAAGCGCCGCGGACGAAGGGTGCGGCGACCATGGCGGTCGACAGGGCGGCGGTGCCGCCCACAAAACGACGACGACTGACTTTCCTGGAAGCCATGCTTAGTTCCTCCTTTGCGCCGGCCTGACAACCGACTGTTATTTTGTCCGCGTTTCCGCGGCAGTGGCCTTCGATGAAGCCTTGTCGCGGATGCTATGCATAAGCCTGCGGGCAAGCAATGCATTTTCGCCGAACCGCGCGCCTGCACGGCGTTTGACACCGATGGTGGCTGACCGGATGCTCCGCCCCGTCTTAGCAGGCCCCGGGAAGTCAGATCGTGCGGGAATTCGCTGTGAAATGGGATCCAATCCAAGATGCGTGAGTCGCCCGAAGCAAATCCCTGGCTGGCCGCCGTCGAGCCATCGCCCATCGGCGAAACCAAGCGCTGGGTTCTCGGCCGCACGTTCCCGGCGGACCGGCCGCTGATCGACCTCAGCCAGGCCGTCCCCGGCTACCCGCCGGCCCTCCAGTTGCGCCAGCATCTCGGCACCCTGCTGCTCGACCCGACGATGCACGGCTACACGCCGATCCTCGGCATCTCCACCCTGCGCGAGGACTATGCCGCGCACATGTCAGGGTTCTACGGCGCCACGATCGCGCCAACGGAAGTCGGCATCACGTCCGGCTGCAACCAGGCCTTCTGCCTCGCCTTGATGAGCATCGCCCGCGCCGGCGACCAGGTGATCCTGCCGCGGCCGCATTACTTCAATCACGACATGTGGATGCGCATGCAGGGCGTCGAGCCGGTGTCGCTCGACTTCCGGCCAGGCTCCGGCGGCGTGCCCAGTGCCGAGGATGCCGAACGGCTGATCACGGACAGGACGCGCGCCATCGTCCTGATCTCGCCCAACAATCCGACCGGTGCGGTGTACCCGGCGGCGACCATCCACGCCTTCTACGAACTGGCCAAGCGCCGCGGCCTGACCCTGTTGCTCGACGAGACCTACAAGGACTTCCTCCCCGAGGGTACGCGTCCGCACGAACTGTTCGGCGACCCCGATTGGCGCGGAACTCTCGTTCACCTTTACAGCTTCTCGAAGGTGTTCGCCCTCACCGGCTACAGAGTGGGCGCCGTGACCGCCGGCGCAAAACTGATGGCCGAGATCGAGAAGGCGATGGACTGCGTCTCGATCTGCCCGCCGCGGCTCGGCCAGGAGGCGGCTCTCTACGGGCTGCGCAACCTGCTGCCCTGGGCGCGGGAGAACACGAAGGGATTGAAGGCGCGCGCCGACCTGCTGGGCAACGGCCTCAACCGCTCGAACCGCTGGCGCCTGATCAGCATCGGCGCCTATTTCGCCTACGTCGAACACCCGTTCGGCAGCGAACGCTCGACCAGGGTGTCCAAGCGCCTGGCCGACGAGGAAAACCTGCTGACCATTCCGGGCGACATGTTCGGCGCCGGCCAGGAGAGGTTCATTCGCCTGGCCTTCGCCAATGTGAGCGACGACAAGATCCCGATCGTGCTCGAACGACTTGAGCGATTCGGCGCCTGAGCTAGGCCCTTGCCGTCACCGCGTGATTGAGCGGACCGTGCCCCCGGCCATAGCCGGGCGCACTGGCGATGGCGTCGCGCACGTAGGCGCGAGCGCGGGCAACGGCGTCGCGCAGCCCCATCTTCTGGGCAAGACCCGCGGCGATCGCCGATGCCAGGGTACAGCCGGTCCCGTGCGTGTTGCGGCTCGCGATGCGCGCGTCCTCGAACCGGTCGACACTGCCGTCATGAAACAGCAGATCGACGACCCGATCGCCTTCCAGGTGGCCGCCCTTCATCAGCACGGCCCGCGCGCCCAGAGCCGCCAGCTTTTCGGCGGCGCGCTTCATGTCGGCCTCGGCCCGTACCGGAAAACCCACCAGCACTTCGGCCTCCGGCAGGTTGGGCGTCAGAAGTGCCGCCATGGGCAGCAGCCGGTCGCGGAGCGCCGTTTCCGCCTCGTTCAGCAGCAGGCGATGCCCGCCCTTCGCGACCATCACCGGGTCGACCACCAACGGCACGCCCGGCGCGTGGCGGCGCAACGACGCCACGACGGTGTCGATCACTTCGACACTGTGCAGCATGCCGGTCTTCACGGCATCGGCGCCGATGTCGGTCAGGACCACGTCCATTTGCTGCGCGATGAACGCCGGTGCGACGGGTACGACGCCGTGAACGCCCAGGGTATTCTGTGCGGTCAGCGCGGTCACGGCGGTGGCTGCAAACCCGCCCATGGCCGTCACCGACTTTATGTCGGCCTGAATGCCGGCGCCGCCGCCGGAGTCAGAGCCGGCGACGATGAGGACACGCCCCTTCATGTCAGGCAGCAGCCTGCGGGATCGCCTCGATGATCTGGTCGACCACCTTGGCGACGAGCTTCGAATCGTCGCCCTCGGCCATGACGCGGATCAGCGGCTCGGTTCCCGATTTGCGCACCAGAACCCGTCCGCTCTTGCCAAGGTTCTTTTCGGCGGCGGCAATGGCCGCGGTCACCGCACTCGCTGCCATGGCGGCATTGGCGTCGGCCACCCTCACGTTCTTGAGCAGTTGCGGCACCGGCTCGAAGGCATGGAAAGCCTCGCTCGCGGGCTTGCCGCTGTGGATGAGGGACGCAAGCGCCTGCAAGGCCGCCATCAGGCCGTCGCCGGTCGTGGCATGGTCGGTCATGATGATGTGCCCGGACTGCTCGCCCCCGAGATTGAACCCGTCGGCACGCATCCGCTCCAGCACATAGCGATCGCCGACCTGGGTCCGGATCAGCGACAACCCCTTTGCACCGACGAAAC
>CAWUOG010000431.1:0-3021 GCA_963923875.1 uncultured Alphaproteobacteria bacterium | reverse complement strand
CGACGGCCCGACCATGGCCAGGATCTTTCTCGGCGAGATCAAGAAGTGGGACGATGCCGCGATCGCCAAGCTCAATCCCGACCTGAAACTGCCATCGAAGGCGATCGCCGTCGTGCGCCGCTCCGACGGCTCGGGCACGACCTACAATTTTGCCTACTACCTCGCCGAGGTCAGCCCGGAGTGGAAGACCAAGGTCGGCGTCAACACGTCCGTGCAGTGGCCGGTCGGTATCGGCGCCAAGGGCAACGAGGGCGTCGCCAACAACGTGGCGCAGACCAAGGGGTCGATCGGCTACGTCGAGTATGCCTACGCCAAGCAGAATAAGCTCACTTTCACCAAGATGGTGAACAAGGCCGGCAAGACCGTCGCACCGACCGCGGAGACTTTCCAGGCCGCCGCAGCCAACGCCGACTGGAAGAGCCAGCCAGGTTATGGCGTGATCCTCGCCAACCAGCCGGGCGATACGTCGTGGCCGATGACGGCCGCCACCTGGATCCTGCTCTACAAGAGCCCCGCCGATGCGGCGTCGACCGGCGAGGCCCTGAAGTTCTTCGCGTGGTCCTACGCCAAGGGCGCCGACATGGCCAAGGACCTCGACTACGTGCCGATGCCGGCCAACGTCGTGGGCGACATCCAGAAGATGTGGGCGTCCGAGATCAAGGACAGCGGCGGCAAGCCTCTGTTCACCCTGACGCACTGAATGCAGTCGGACAGGGGAAGGTGCCGAGAGGCGCCTTCCCCTTCGCGGTCGCTCGAGAAGGGGGCATGATGTGTCCGACATGGCATTGAAATCCGGGGAAGTGTCGTCGGGGGCATCGTCGTCGCGGGCTGCCGTTCTGGGGCGGCTGAAGGCCAACGACATCGTCTTCAAGAACATCACGCGCGCGGCTGCTGTCGTCGTGCTGGTGGTTCTGAGCGGCGCCATCCTGTCGCTGGTCATGGGCGCGGCGCCGGCGCTCAGGACGTTCGGCTTTGGCTTCCTGATCAGCGAAGACTGGAATCCAGTGACCGAGAAGTTCGGCGCCCTCGCGCCGATCTATGGCACGCTTCTCACCTCGCTGATCGCCATGGCGATCGCGGTGCCTGTGGGCGTGATGATCGCGTTCTTCCTCACCGAGCTCTGTCCCAAGATGCTGCGGCGGCCGATCGCAATCGCAATCGAGCTACTCGCGGGCATTCCCAGCATCATCTACGGCATCTGGGGCCTGTTCGTGCTCGCGCCCTTCCTGCAGAAGTACGTCCAGCCCGGGCTGATCGACACGTTCGAAAACGTGCCGCTGCTGTCGACCCTGTTCGAGGGCCCGCCCTACGGCATCGGCATGCTGACGGCGGGCTTCATCCTGGCGATCATGGTGCTTCCGTTCGTGACGGCGATCTCGCGCGACGTGTTCGATGCTGTCCCGCCCGTGCTCAAGGAGGCCGCCTACGGCCTGGGCTGCACCACCTGGGAAGTCTTCAAGTTCGTGATCCTGCCCTACACCCGCGTCGGCGTGATCGGCGGCGTGATGCTGGCCCTGGGACGCGCGCTGGGCGAGACCATGGCGGTGACCTTCGTGATCGGCAACGCGCACAAGGTATCGGCCTCGATCCTGCAGCCCGGCACGACGATTTCGGCGACCATCGCCAACGAATTCACCGAGGCGGTCGGCGACCTCTACACCTCCTCGCTGATCGCGCTCGGCCTGATCCTGTTCTTCATCACTTTCGTCGTGCTGGCGCTCGCGCGCTACATGCTGGCGCGCATCCAGCGGAAGGCGGGCTGACATGCGCGTTTCCAGCAGCCCGCTCTATGTCCGCCGCCGGGCGCGCAATACGGTTGCCCGCATGCTCGCCTGGAGCGCCGCCGTGTTCGGCCTCGGCTGGCTGGTGCTGATCCTGGGCGTCCTGGTCTACCAGGGCATCGGTGGCCTTTCGCTCTCGGTCTTCACCGAGAACACGCCGCCGCCGGGTTCCGCCGGCGGACTGCTGAACGCCATCGTCGGCAGTGTCGTCATGACGCTTCTGGCGATCGCCATCGGCACGCCGATCGGCATCCTGGCCGGCACGTACATGGCGGAATACGGACGTCACGACAGGCTCGCGGCCGTTGTCCGCTTCATCAACGATATCCTGCTGAGCGCCCCCTCGGTCGTGATCGGCCTGTTCATCTACGAGATCATGGTGGCGCCGATGGGCCACTTCTCCGGCTACGCCGGCTCGGTCGCGCTTGCCGTCATCGTGATCCCGGTCGTCGTACGCACCACCGAGGACATGTTGCGCCTGGTGCCCGACACCTTGCGCGAGGCGGCGGCTTCGATCGGCCTGCCGCGATCGCTGATGATCATGCGAATTGCCTATCGGGCGGCGCGCGCCGGGATCGTCACCGGCATCCTGCTCGCAATCGCCCGCATCAGCGGCGAGACCGCGCCGCTGCTCTTCACCGCGCTGAACAACCAGTTCTTCAGCACCAACATGAATGCGCCGATGCCCAGCCTGCCGGTGGTCATCTTCCAGTTCGCACTCTCGCCGTACGAGGAGTGGCAGAAGCTCGCCTGGACGGGCGCGCTGCTGATCACCGTCACCGTCCTGGCGCTCAGCATCCTTGCCCGTTCCCTTACCGCGAGAAAATCATGAGCACCGCCTCGAACGCCAACATGATCTCGGTTCCGGCGGTCACCTACGCCGGCGTCGACACCGCCGGGCTGGCCGAAAAGGTCGCGATCCGCAATCTCGAGTTCTTCTACGGTGACGCGCGCGCCCTGAAGAGCATCAGCCTGCCGCTCTACGCCAACAAGACCACGGCCTTCATCGGCCCCTCGGGATGCGGCAAGTCGACCCTGCTGCGTGTTCTGAACCGCATGTACGACCTCTATCCCGGCCAGCGCGCGACCGGCGAGGTGTTGTTCGACGGCGCAAATCTTCTCGACCCCGGCCAGGACATCAACCTGCTGCGGGCCCGCATCGGCATGGTGTTCCAGAAGCCGACACCGTTCCCGATGTCGATCTACGAGAACATCGCCTTCGGCATCCGCCTCTACGAGA
>CAWUOG010000430.1:0-3024 GCA_963923875.1 uncultured Alphaproteobacteria bacterium | reverse complement strand
GACCGCTCATGACGGCGACAGACGACGGTGCCACTGGACCTCACCCCTTCCACAACGGACACCGCCTATATAGCGCGATGCCGCCGTGCAGCGGGGAAAAAGCGGCATGCAGACGAGAATCGCCTCGCTGACGGCCGGGACGGCATCTCCCGCCGTTGCCGCTTACGGCACGAGCCGATGTGCCCGCCTCAATAGAGCTTCACGTTGTAGTTCAGGACAAGGCGGATCTCGTCCGTGGTGGTCAGCGACTTGTCCTGCCAGGTCTGGGCAAAGCCGTAGCGCGCGCGCAGCGACAGCCCGTTGATGGGGACCCACGCCGGTTGCCACTCCAGGGTGAAATCCCATTCGCTCTCGACCAGGGGCTTGCCCGCGGCCTTCGCTTTGGTGGCGCCGTTGTAAAAGAAGACCGAGGCCGACACGCCAGGCAGGCCGATCGGCGCCAACATCACCGACGCGCCCGCCATGATCGCCTGCTCGCCGGCACGCTGGTACGACAGGATCTGCGCGTCCGTGTAGATCGGATTGGAGCTCCATGGGCTCTGCATGGCGTAGCCGGGGTTCACGGCGGAGAAGCCCACGGTCAGGATCGCCGTCTCGTAGCCGAGCTGCAGGCGGCTGCCGACCTGGCCGGTCGACCAGTACTCGCCGTTGTTCAGCAGGTTCGCACCGGTGCTGCGCTGGTCGGCATATTGCATCGCCAGGATCGCCCTCAGGCCCAGCGGCAGCGGGAAGCCGAAGCTGCCTTCGCCGTAGGCGATGTTCATCGTGTCCTGGGAAAAGTAGTCGATCGCGCCGATCGACACCTGCTGCCAGTCGAGGCGGCCACCGGCGACCGCCACGCCGGCCGTGGAATTCACGCCGGCGGCCTGTGCCATGGACTGGAAGTCGACCGCGTCGCGCGGCTTCATCGTGGCGATGTAGCCGCCACCGAGACGGGCGACCGGCCGGCCGCCTTCGGGCGTGCCGATCGCGCTCTGCAGGACATAGCCGTAGAACGTGTTCGGCGTCATGCGGTTGTCGTGGCCGTTGAGGTACGGCGTCTCCCACACGCGGCGACCGGCCGTGAAAACCGTGGCGTCGTCGAGATGCACCTGGCCGTAAAGCTGGCCGACGACGGCGTAGCCCTGCTGATCGGGCAACAGCAGCTGCGAGTTGCCGTACTGGTACGGCGCGTAGATCGGGAACGACGTGTAGAGGGCAAAGCCGCCGGAGATCACGTCGAACAGGCGTCCCGATTCGAAATCGACCTGGCTCGCGCCGCCTCCCGCCCACGCCTCGTTGACGGTGGTGCCTTTGGGCGCGACTTCGACATTGTCGCGGTAGTAGCTGCGGACATTGAACCCGACCTGCGAGTCCCTCAGGAAGGCCGGCGTGTCCTTGAGCTGCTCGCGCATCTTCGGGAACAGGGTCAGCGGCGGCTTCGAGGGAAGGCTGAAGCTGCGCTGGATCGCCGTGAGACTCTGGTCGATCGTCTCCGGGACGTTGCGCCCGTCGTTGGGCGACTGCGCGCGGACGGGCGCGGCACTTCCCAGGACCGCCAACGCGGCGACGACCACGAGGAGCGCCCCGGGCGGTCCCGGCCGGCGCAGAGTGACGTCAGCGACCGAGCGATGCGCTCGAGACGGCGCGTCGTTCACGGATGCCGGCCTCAGGGGGCAGGCACACTGCGGTAGTAGACGCCATTCGCCCCGAAGGCCGGCTCGACCCAGAATCCGCCGCAGTGATAGTAGGCCGTGGCGCCCGCCGGCTGATAGGCACAGCCCGTGGGCAGCGTGGCGTAGATCGTGCCGATGGCGTTGGCCTGGGCGGTTCCGGCCGCCACTCCTGCGGCGTAGGCGTTCGAGGTCGCCGCCGCATTGCCGGCACTTGCCGCGGCGGCGCCGATCGCCGCCCCGGTGAGCAGGCCGGCCGCCGCGGCGCCCGCGCCCCAGCCGCCGCAATTGTAGCAACCGTTGCCGTAGTAGTTCACCGTGGTCGGCGGATGATAGCCGCCGTAGTAGCTGCCCCCGTAATAGTTGCCGCCGTAGTGATAACCGGAAACCGAGGTGCCGCCGGCTGTCGTGCCGTGCCAGGCGCCGCCGCCGCCGGACGCGGTGCCGCCCCGCCAGCCTTGCGCGCTCCACGATCCACCGCCGCCCGAGGCCGAGCCGCCTCGCCAGCCGTGCGCACTCCACGATCCGCCGCCGCCGGACGCGGTTCCGGCGGGACCGGCATGGAACCAGGCATTGGCGTCACCCGCTCCGACGGCCAGGACGGCAAAAGGAAGAGAGGCGGCGGCGAACAATCCGAGGACACGGCGCTTCATGGCACTATTCCTTACTTCTGGGTCGACGGGCTGTCGGGGGCGGCGAACTTGATGCGCTTGGCCTTCAGGGCCTTTTCCGACGTGAAGGTGATCCCGCCGGTCGCCTGATCGACCTTCCAGTCGGAGAACTCGACGACATGACGATAGCTGCCGGGCTCGTTGACGTAGATGACCCGGATCATCCTCGGCAGCTTGTCCTCGACACCGATCCAGATCTGCGCCTGGGCGACCTCGTTGGCGACGGCGACCATGTCGGTCGCCGTACCGCCCACGACCTGCGAGCGGCCGATGTAGAACGCGAGCTTCAGGCCCTGCTCGAGGTCCCGCGACGGGTTGGCGGCAATGACGTCCTCGAAGGGAAAGGTGATGGCCGCCTTCTCGTAGGCGACCTTCAGCATCTCGTCGATCGAAGGCGGAGCTGCGGCGACGGCTGCCAGATCGGCCTGTGGCTCATAGGCGATCATCTGCTTGCCGTCGTAGTAGAACTCGCTCGGAGGGCCGTCGCCCTCGGTGATCACCTGCAATTTGTCGGGCCGCTGGAGGGTGACCCGCGAGAGCGTCGTATAGGCCAGCGGCAGCAGCGTCAGCGCCGGGCTCTCGTAGGTGGCGACCGCCGTGAAGGAGAGCGTGCGAGCGCCGGCAAGCCGATCGCTGGACGCCTTGAGAATCGCCATGGCCTTGGGATCGATCTCGGGCTTCTCCGGAAGGAGCACGAGCCG
>CAWUOG010000429.1:0-3040 GCA_963923875.1 uncultured Alphaproteobacteria bacterium | reverse complement strand
GCCGGCATGGTCTCGCCGACCAGCAGATTGCGCATGGTGATGTCGGAAGGCCGGACCAGGCCGATGATGGTCGACAGCGCGAACACCGCGATCGGCGTGGCATTGCCGGTGAGGAACAGCGCCATCAGGACCAGGGCCACGAGCAGGTAGGTACCCCGCATCAGGCACAGCAGGGCGCGGTTGCCGATACGGTCGCCGGCCATTCCATAGAGCGGCGAGATCAAGGTGCCGAGAAATTGCAGGGAGCCGAACAGGGCCAGCAACAGCACCGACCCGGTCGAAATCAGCACGAACCAGCCGAGAATGATGCCTTCCATCTCGAAGGCCCACGAGGCCAGCAGATCGGCCGGCCACTGGAACCGGAAGCTGCGGATGCGGAACGGCTGCAAAGCCGGCACGCGCGCGGTGACACTCACGTCTTGTTCGTTTCCTCTTGGTCGCCAAGGTGCCCGACATCCGAGGACTCAAGCAACGAACTCCTGCTCATACCCTGCTCCCCTCTGAAGCCCATCTCGGGGCCGTTTATCCATACAATTCAAAAGGATAAGCCGGGAATGCAAATATGCCCTCCGCAACATTGAAACGAGGATAAGCAAGTCCAATGTCAGCTTGCCTTATGCCGCAGCGCAGCGCAGTTTGACCGTAGTCGAGACCGTCAAGCGGCCCAGGAGTATCGGGGCCGTATGGGAAAATGTTTGGAGAGTGTCCGCGTATGGGCGGGGAAGCCAAAAAGACGACTTTTCAGCTCGTGCTGATCAAGCCGACTCACTACGACGACGACGGCTATCCGATCACGTGGATGATGTCGCACATCCCGTCCAACACCCTCGCCGCGCTCTATGGGCTGGGCGAGGACTGCCGCCAACGTCAGGTCCTGGGACCGGACGTCGACATCGTCATCAAGCCGATTGACGAGACCAACACCCGGGTTCGTGTCGACCGCATCGTGGCCGACTTCCGACGCAATGGCGGCAAGGGCCTGATTTGCCTCGTCGGGGTCCAGAGCAACCAGTTTCCGCGCGCCACCGATCTCGCCCGCCAGTTCGTCGCTGCCGGCCTCCCGGTTGCCATGGGCGGCTTCCACGCCGCCGGCTGCCTGTCGATGCTGCCGGTCGTGCCGCCGGAGATCCAGGCGGTGATGGACATGGGCGTGTCGATCTTCGCCGGCGAGGCCGAGGAAGGCCGCTTCGACGAGATCCTGCAGGCCGCCTGGGCCGGCACCCTGAAGCCGCTCTACAACTACATGGACGATCTGCCGGGCATCGAGAACGCGCCGACGCCGCGCCTCCCTGCCAGCGCGCTGGCGCGCAACGAGGGCAAGAAGTCGAGCTTCGATCTCGGCCGCGGCTGCCCGTTCCAGTGCTCGTTCTGCACCATCATCAACGTGCAGGGCCGCAAGAGCCGCTTCCGTAACGCCGACGACCTCGAAGACATCGTCCGCGAGAATTACCGCCAGGGCATTACGTCGTTCTTCATCACCGACGACAACATGGGCCGCAACAAGCACTGGGAGGAGTTCTTCGACCGGCTGATCGAGCTGCGCGAGAACGAGGGCATCGAAGTGTCGCTGATCATTCAGGTCGACACGCAGTGCCATCGCATCCCGAACTTCATCAACAAGGCGCGCTGGGCCGGCGTCTATCGCGTGTTCATCGGGCTCGAGAACGTCAATCCGGACAATCTGCTGGCCGCCAAGAAGCGCCAGAACAAGATCACCGAATACCGCAAAATGCTCCAGGCCTGGCACACGTCCGGCGCTTCGACCTGGGCGGGCTACATCCTGGGTTTCCCCGGCGACACGCGCGAATCGATCCTGCGCGACATGGAAATCATCAAGAAGGAGCTGCCGCTCGACATCCTTGAGCTGTTCATGCTGACGCCGCTGCCGGGTTCTGAGGATCACCAGACGCTCTGGAAGAAGGGCGCCTGGATGGATCCCGATCTCAACAAGTACGACCTGCACCATCGCGTCGTCCATCATCCAAAGATGAGCGACGCGGAGTTCGAGCAGACCTATCGGGATGCCTGGCGCGCCTACTACACGCCCGAGCACATCGAGACCGTCGCCCGCCGTCATGGCGCGATTCCCGGCCGCAATCCGGCCGAACCGGCCCAGTTCATGACCATGTTCAAGATCATGTTCGAAGCCGAAGGCGTGCACCCGCTGGAAGGCGGCATCGTGCGCATGAAGTATCGTCGCGATCGTCGCTACGGCATGAAGATCGAGCCTTGGGGCCTGTTCCATCTCAAGCTCGCTGCCGAGAGCGTGCGGAAGATCTCCATCTATGCCCGCCTCGCCTGGCAGGGTTGGCGCATCGGCCAGAAGGTCACGCACGACCCCAAGCGCCATGAGTACATGGATCTCGCCCTCTCGCCGGTGGTCGAGGAGGACATGGACAAGCTTTCGCTGTTCGCCGAGACCTCGGGCGGCGAAGCGGCGCTCACCAAGAAGCGCGGCGAGGACCTTGCCCGCGCCAAGGTCGCGGCAGCGAACAACCAGCGCCTGGCGGCGGCGGAGTAGCCCTGCCTCTCGCCCCTCGCATAGAGGGGCGAAGACAAGCGAAGGGACCGAGCCGAACCGCCTCGGCTCTACTGATTACTGCCCTTTGGCTGTTGCTGTTGTTGCTGCTGACCGCCCTGCTTGTTGTTGGCGCGCTGACCGTCGCTCTTCGTAACGGAATTGTCGCCCGGCGTTCGGCTGCCGCCATTGTTCAAGATACCGGAGCCACCTGCTCCACCCTTGCCTGGCTTCATCTGCTGGGCAGCCGCGAACCCGGGTGAGAGGGCCCCGACGATGGCGACGACAATGAGCAAGCTGCGCATCGAACATCTCCCTAGTGCAGAATCGGCGGCTTCACTTCGTTCAGGCCGTCGGCCACGGTGGCGGAGATCGTGGTGCGGACCATCGAGCGCTCCTTGTTGTAATCCCATGGCCGACCGCGATGCAGCATGGCGCGGTTGTCCCACATCACGACATCGCCCTGCCGCCATTTGTGCGCGTAGACATAGTCCCGCTTCGTCGTCTCATCCATCAGCTCGG
>CAWUOG010000428.1:0-3046 GCA_963923875.1 uncultured Alphaproteobacteria bacterium | reverse complement strand
CTCGGAGAAGTTCGTGAAGGCCGATCCCGAGCTCACGAAGAAGATGGTGCAGGCGCACGTCAAGGCGACCCAGAAGATGGCGTCGGACAGTTCGATCGCCATCGAGACCACGATCAAGCAGTTCAAGATGACCAAGGAAGTGGCCGAGCTCTCGACCAGGAACCTGTTCTTCAGCGCCGAGTCCGGCGCGCCGTTCGTCAGCGGCCTGAAGTCGCTCGCCAGGATGATGATGGAAGACAAGATGCTGGAGAAGGAGCCCGACTGGGGCAGCTTCCTCAATCTCGGCTACGTCTGATGCAGTTGCGTCGCGCGCTGGGGCTGTTGCCCCTCGCGCTGCTCCTTCTGGCGTGGCAGATCGCCGTCGAGCTCAAGGTCTATCCGCCGGTCCTGCTGGCGCCGCCGGCCAAGGTGCTGGCGGTGTTCGTCGACGACCTGCCGACGCTGCTCGAACATGCCCTGTCGAGCCTGGCGCGTGTCACCGTGGGCATCGGCTGCTCGTTCGTCGTCGCGGTGCCGCTCGGCCTGCTGATCGGGCGCTACGAGATTCTCGACATGCTGACCGACTGGTCGATCCAGATCTTCCGCTCGGTGCCGCCGATCTCGCTCATCCCGCTGGCCATCCTGCTGCTCGGCATCGGCGACAAGCCGGCGATCTCGCTGATCTTCCTGTCCGGCCTGTGGCCGCTGCTGATCAACACCATCTTCGGCGTGCGCGGCATCGAACGCACCCTGATCAAGGTGGCGCGCGCCGCCCGTGCCGGCGAGTTCCTGGTGATGAAGGACATCGTCCTGCCGGCGGCGCTGCCCGCGATCTTCACGGGTCTGAGGCTCGCGGTCGGTGCCGGCTGGCTGACGGTCGTCACCGCCGAGATGCTCGCGGTGAAATCGGGCCTCGGCTACATGATCCTGAACGGCCAGCTCACCTTCCGCTCCGACCTGATCATCGCCGGCATCATCGTGATCGGCGGCATCGGCCTGCTGGCCGACCAGCTGGTGCGCCTGGTGCGCGCCCGGGTCTGCCGCTGGCAGGAGGGCCTCACGGCGTCGCCGATATGAACCGCTTCATCGAGTGCGCGGGCGTCGGCAAGACCTATCGGGGCAAGACGGAATCGGTCGAGGCGCTGCGCGGCATCGACTTCGTCTGCAACGAAGGCGAGTTCGTCTGCCTGCTCGGCCGCTCCGGCTGCGGCAAGTCCACCCTGCTGCAGATGATCGCCGGCCTCGAGACGCCGACCTCCGGCCAGATCGCGGTCGCGGGCCGCGAACTCGACGGGCCCTCGCCGGAGGCTGCGATCGTTTTCCAGGACCATGGACTGTTTCCCTGGATGACGGTGCAGAAGAACGTCGAGTTCAACATGAAGGCGCGCGGAACGCCGGCCGCCGAGCGGGCGGCCCGCGCCCGCACCTTCATCGAGATGACCGGCCTCACCGGCTTCGAGGGCCGCTATCCGCACGAGCTGTCGGGCGGCATGCGTCAGCGGGTCGGCATTGCCCGGGCCCTGACCACCGGACCCAAGGCCCTGCTGATGGACGAGCCCTTCGGGGCGCTCGATGCGCAAACGCGGGGCAATCTGCAGGGCGAACTGCTGCAGATCTGGGAAAGGCAGCGCACAACGGTGCTGTTCGTCACCCATTCGATCGACGAGGCGCTGCTCCTCGCCGACCGCATCCTGGTGTTCAGCCCGCGCCCGGGCCGCATCGCGGCTGACATCAAGGTGGATTTGCCGCGACCGCGTGCGCCACAATCGGCCGAGTTCTCGGCCCTGGCGCGCCATCTGCGCGACCTGGTCGGTGCCGAGCGGGACTTCGACTGAAGCGAGCGAGGACGGCCATGCCTTATGCGACCACCGACGACGGCGTGAAGCTCTACTACGAAGAGACGGGATCGGGTGCGCCGATCGTGTTCGTGCACGAGTTCGCCGCGGACCATCGCTCGTGGGAAGCCCAGATGCGCCATTTCGGCCAGCGCTATCGCTGCATCACCTGGAGCGCGCGCGGCTATCCGCCGTCGGACGTGCCCGAGAAGGCGTCGAGCTACAGCCAGGCGCGCGCCGCCGACGACATCCTGGCGATCCTCGATCATCTGAAGCTGCCGCAAGCCCATATCGTCGGCTTGTCGATGGGCGGCTTCGCGACGCTTCATTTCGGCTTTCGCCATGCCAGTCGGGCGAAATCGCTCGTGGTCGCGGGCTGCGGCTACGGCGCCGAGAAGAAGGAGCAGTCCAAGTTCAAGGAGGAGGCCGGGATCGTGGCCAAATCCCTGCTCGGCGAAGGCATGGTGAAGTTCGCGGAGAAGTACGCCTACGGGCCGACCCGCGTTCAGTTCGAGAACAAGGATCCGCGGGGCTTCGCGCAGTTCAAGAAGGAGCTCGGCGAGCATTCGGCGCTGGGCTCGGCCAACACCCAGATCGGCGTGCAGGCCGAGCGGCCGTCGCTCTACGACCTGGTCGGCGAGATGCGCAAGCTCACCGTGCCGACCCTGATCCTGACCGGCGACGAGGACTGGCCGTGCCTGGAGCCCGGCATCCTGATGAAGCGCGAGATCCCGTCGGCGGCGCTCTCGGTGATGCCGAACTGCGGCCACACCATCAATCTCGAGGATCCCGACCTGTTCAATCGCATCGTCGGCGACTTCGTGGGCCAGGTCGAAGCCGGCCGCTGGCCCCGGCGCGACCCGCGCGCGATCTCGACCTCGATCACGGGGATGAAGAAGTAGGTCATTCCGGTCCTATTGATCTGGATCAATGCCGCAGGGATGTCCCATTCCCACGCTTCCCGTGGGGGGAAATCAATGGACGCCTGCTACTACAGCTTCATCCGCCGCCTGCCGGACGGCAGCTTCGTCGGCTGGGTGCCCGATCTGCCGGGGGTGCGGGCGAGCGGCATCACCGAGGATGCCGTCCTGCGTCTGCTGTCGCGCGATGCGCGGGATTTCCTGCACGATCTGATCATCAAGGGGATGCCGCTGCCTGTGCCGGGTACCGGCGGCGAGACGGTGCGCGGCGAAGGCTCGCCCGAACGGCGGCTGCTGCTGATCCTGAGCTGA
>CAWUOG010000427.1:0-3048 GCA_963923875.1 uncultured Alphaproteobacteria bacterium | reverse complement strand
GGCTGGAAGGCGCTCACCGATTCGCCGCTGCAGGGGACGACGCGCAGTCCATGGAACCTGAAGCACTCGCCGGGAGGCTCCTCCGGGGGTGCGTCATCTCTATCCGCAGCCGGCGTCTGTCCATTCAACCACGGCAACGACGGCGGCGGATCGGTCCGCATTCCCGCGGCACACACCGGACTGGTCGGACTGAAGCCCTCCTACGGACGCATTGCGCAGTATCCTGCAGATGCTCCGTTCGCCGACGTGATCAGCCAGGGTGTGCTGGCGCGTTCGGTACTGGATACGGCGCTCGCGCTCAACGCGACCTCCGGCTACGACCCCCGCGATTGGCGCTCTTTGCCTGACGATCCGCGCGATTACACGGTCGGCCTCGACGACGGCGTGCGCGGCTGGAGGATCGGCCTCAGCCTCGATTTCGGCCACGTAACGGCCGACCCTGAGGTGCGCGATCTCATCAATAGGGCCGCCAGGCGCTTCGAAGAGGTTGGCGCGCATGTCGAGGATGTCGGCCCCCTCATCGAGCCGCTACAGAAGCCCTTTGAGGCACTGTGGAGCGGCGGCTTCGGCGTACGATTGCGCCAGATCCCGACCCAATTGCACGGCAAGCTCGATCCGGGCTTCCGGGCGCTCGCCGAGAAAGGCCTCGCGATCACGCTTTCCGACTACGCCCGTGCCTACGAGGCCAAGTCCAAGCTCGCGCGCGACATGGCGCTGTGGCACCGCAAGTACGACTTGCTGCTGACACCCGTCACGCCGACACCGCCGCCGCCCGTCGAGACGCTGTACAATTCCGAGGCTTTTCCGCGCTTCACCAAGGGCGCGCCCTATACCTTGCCCTTCAACCTGACCGGCGCGCCAGCTGCCTCGATGCCGGCCGGACTCACGAAGGCTGGCCTGCCTGTCGGACTGCAGATGGTCGGACCGGCACGCTGCGATCACCTCGTGCTGAGGGCGATGCGGGCCTATGAGAGCGCGCTCGGCTGGATCTGGCCGCAGCCAAAAGTTCTGGAGACACTCGCGAAGCTGTGACTTGGGCGTGTCTGGCGAATGTCGGAGCCTCAGCTCCAGCATTCACAGGGAGACACCATGCTCAGAATCCTCAGATTGACGACCGCGATCGCGCTTCTCGCGATCGCCGGCAGCGCCCAGGCGCAGACTCCGCCGGCGCCAGCGGCGCCGCCCGCTGGCCCGCCGCAGTTTCCCAACATGACCTTCTTCGTCACCAGCAAGCCCGGACCGGACGGCGCCAATTTCGGCGGCCTCGACGGTGCCGACCGCCACTGCAAGCTGCTCGCGACGAATGCGGGCGCCGGCGGCAAGACCTGGCGCGCCTATCTCAGCACCCAGGCCGCCGGCGGTGCAGCGGCGGTCAACGCCAAGGACCGCATCGGCAAGGGTCCGTGGGTGAACGCCCGTGGCGTACAGATTGCCGCCAGCGTCGAGGACCTTCACTCCGCCAACAACAAGATCACGGCCGAGACGATCCTTTCCGAGACCGGCCGCCTCATTCCGAGCAGACTTTATACGGTCAACCAGCACGACATTCTGACCGGCACCCAACCCGACGGCACCGCGTTTCCGCCGGACAAGGACATGACCTGCGGCAACTGGACCAAGAACGGGCCGGGCAGCGCCATGGTCGGCCATGCCGATCGCATGGGCCTGCGCGATGACGACGCCTCGAAGTCCTGGAACTCGTCGCACCCGTCGCGGGCCTGTGACCTCCCGTCATTGGTCGCGACCGGTGGCGCCGGTCTGCTCTACTGCTTCGCCGCCGACTGATTACAAATATTCAGTCCACCACGAGGAAGGGCCTGCATCGGACCGATGCAGGCCCTTCTGTTTGGCCCGCCTTAGTTCTTTGCAACCTTAGGAATCGACCTTCACATTCGCCGTCACGATCACCTTGCGCCACTTTTCGACCTCGTCGGCGAGGTACTTTGCGGTGTCCGCTGGCGTCGTGCCTCCTGGGATAACCGCCAACTCGGCGAAGCGCTTGCGTAAATCCTCGTTCTTCATTGCCGCAGCAACCTCGCTCGACAGACGCTCGACGATCTCCTTAGGCGTGCCGGCCGGTGCCAGGAACATCGACCAGCTGGAGGATTCGATGAGCGGGCCACCGGACTCGACGATGGTCGGCACTTCTTCTGCGCCCGGCACGCGCTCCTTGGAGAACATGCAGAGGCCGCGGATCTTGCCCGAACGGACATGCGCCATGACGCCGATCGGCGCATCGACCAGCATCTGGATATTGCCCGATACGAGATCGGCCAACGCGGGCGCCGTACCCTTGTAGGGCACATGTTCCATCTGGATACCCGCGACCTGCTTCAGGAGCTCACTGGTCAGGTGTGCGGCGGCACCGACGCCGGAGGATCCGAACGAGATCTTGCCAGGGTTGGCCTTGGCATAGGCGATCAGTTCGCCGGCATTCTTGACAGGCAGGTTGTTGGTGACAGTCATGATCAGCGGCGCGACGCCGACCAGAGACACCGGCGCGAAGCTTGTCTCGGGGTCGAAATTGAGCTTTCCGGCATAAAGCGTCTTGTTTGCCGCGTGAGCCGCGATGACGGTCAGGAACGTATAGCCGTCGGGTGCCGACTTGGCGACGGCCTCGGCACCGATCAGCGAATTGGCACCGGGCTTGTTGTCGACGACGAATGGCTGCCCGAGATTGATCTTCTCCAGCGTCAGCCGAGTCGACACGTCGGTGAAACCGCCGGCCGTGTAGGGCACGACCCAACGGATCGGCTTGGCCGGCCAAACCTGCGCCCCGGCGGCCGATGGCAGAAGCGCGGCGGCTCCTGTCGCCGCCATCAGGTGGCGGCGGTTCAAACGGGTCATGCCTTCACTCCCTGTTGCCTGGCTAGTCGAGGTCGAGGCCGTTCATGCCGGCATTCTTGCGCGCCTTCTTGGCCAGCTCGGTCAGAATCTTGCCGGCGGCACGCGGGTCGAGGATGGGCTTGGCTTCCGGTCCTTTGTGCCACCCCTCGGCAACGGCGAACTGGCCATTGCCGGCCTGGAAGACCCGGCCGGTGATCTCGC
>CAWUOG010000426.1:0-3058 GCA_963923875.1 uncultured Alphaproteobacteria bacterium | reverse complement strand
GTCGAGGATCGCAAGGGCCAGCAGGGCAGCGAGGTAGGCGGCAACGTACTTCATGCGGTCGAGGTGCCTTCGAAATGGGAACGCAGATGCTCGCGGGCGCGATTTCCCGCGGCCCGATCCCAGCAGTTCACGATGGCCACCCGGAAGCCGCCGGGCGGCATGGCATGGACCGCTGGATCGCGCTCTTCGTGGAAAGTGATCTGCAGGCTGGAGATGCCGTCGGTGCGGAGGATCTCCTCCTGCAGTGCCCGAGGGGGATGGCGGTAGTGCCGACCATGCGGCAGAAACAGGACGACGCTGTATCCGGCCCGGCGGCACTGCTCGTCGAAGCGCCAGTCGCCGTGCGCATAAAGGCGGATCAGGGATTCGACCCAACCCTCGCCATAAAGGTCGGGCCACTGGTCGGCGAAGCGGAGATGCACCTCGATGATACGCCCGCCGATCGTTTCCAGATTGATCATGCCGGTGTAGCCGGCGAGATTTTTCCGGCACCACGCGGCACAATGCCGTTCGATGTCGGGTGCGGGGGCGGCGCTCACCTCCCAGTAGTCGAAGGTGCCGTCGCCACCGACCTCGACGTTGCTCGTGATGCCGCGCGCGTGCCGCCACCACTTTGGCACACCATCGACCACGGCAACGTCGCTGCTGACATGGTCGCCGGTCAACAGCGTCATCCAGAGATGGCCGGGCTGATAGTGCGTGGCGTAGGCCGCTGCATCCCTCAGGATCCGGCTGCCGACGCCCATGCCCTTGAGATTGTAGATCGGCTTGGAGAAGACCGGATACTCGGGCGGCGCGACGCCGTGCGGCGCTGCTGACAAATTCTGGCTGAGGGCGACGGCAAGCTTATCGTAGACCCAGCGGTGCGGCGGATTCCAGATCCAGGCATCGCTGTCTTCGGTCGGAATGAAAACCCCGGCCGGACAATCGACGCCGTCGAAATACTGCAGGCGCCAGGGATCGATTTCGCAAATCGGCACGATATGGCCTTCGGTGGACAAATTGATCCTAGCACACCCGCGGTCGGCGACGGCGCGGGTGACGCCCGCTATCCTGCCGCCCACCAGTCTGTCATTCGCCGTTCTGTCGCCCGAGTCGAAGCATTGCGGAGGTGCCGTGTCTGCTGAGGTGACGTCGCCCAACGAGGCTCGCGCGTCGTCTGCCGACCGGTTTTTGTCGGTTCGACGGCGATCGGAGGATCTTGCCGCGCCGCTGTCGCCGGAAGATCAGACTGTCCAGTCGATGCCGGACGCCAGTCCGACCAAATGGCACCTGGCGCACACGACCTGGTTCTTCGAGACGTTCGTGCTGCGCCCGAACGCAGGCGGCTACCGTGTTTTCGATTCGGCTTACGAATACCTCTTCAATTCCTACTACGAAGCGGTCGGACCGCGGCATCCCAGGCCGCAGCGCGGCCTGATCACCCGTCCGGGCGTCGACGAGGTCATGGCGTATCGCACTCACGTGACTCGTGCCATGAGCCGCTTGATGGAAGGGGATACGTCCGGCTGCGCGGCCCTGATCGAACTGGGACTGCATCACGAGCAGCAGCATCAGGAGTTGATCCTGATGGACATCAAGCATGCGCTGTCCTGCAACCCGCAGCGACCGGTCTACGCGCAAGGCGCGCCGGCGCCGGCGGGCGCCGGCGGCGCGACGACGTGGCATTCCTTCGACGGCGGGCTGGTCGAGATCGGTCACCAGGGCGGACAGTTCGCCTTCGACAATGAAGGACCGCGTCATCGCGTGTGGCTGGACCCGTTTGCGCTTGGCCACCGTCCCGTCAATAACGGCGAATATCTCGCATTCATGGCGGAGGGCGGCTATCGCCGCCCCGAATTCTGGCTGTCGGCCGGCTGGGAGTGCGTGAACCAGCGCGGCTGGGAGGCGCCGCTCTACTGGCAGAAGGATGGCCCGGGCTGGCAGGTCTTCACATTGTCCGGACTGAAGCCAGTCGAAGCGAGCGATCCGGTCTGTCACGTCAGCTATTTTGAAGCGGCAGCCTTCGCGAAGTGGGCCGGCAGGCGTCTGCCGCGCGAGCAGGAGTGGGAAGTGGGGGCGGCACGACTTTCCGGGATCGGCCAGGTCTGGGAATGGACGGCGAGTCCCTACGTCGCCTATCCGGGGTATCGTGAACCGCCCGGCGCGGTTGGCGAGTACAACGGCAAGTTCATGGCCAATCAGATGGTGCTGCGCGGCGGCTGCGTCGCGACGCCGGTCGGGCACATGCGCCCGACATACCGCAACTTTTTCCCGCCCGATGCACGCTGGATGTTCGGCGGGATTCGCCTGGCGGAGGATCTCGCATGAATGTCCCTGTCCTTGCTCTCGGGCACCAATACGACGGCGACCGCGCGGCCTTTCGGACTGCTGTCCTGGAGGGGTTGTCGCGCCCGTCGCGCGCCATTCCCGCGCGCTTTCTCTACGACGAAGCGGGCTCCGCCCTGTTCGACGCGATCTGCGAATTGCCCGAGTACTACCTGACGCGTACCGAGACCGAAATTCTGAAGCGGCATGCCGCCGATATCGCGAGCCGGGCCGGCCCGGGATGCGCACTCATCGAATTCGGCAGCGGCTCCAGCGTGAAGTCGCGTCTCCTGCTCGATGCGCTGAAGGACCCAGCGCTTTATGCGCCCGTCGATATCTCCCGCGACCACCTCGACCAGACGGCGCATCGTTTGCGCCGCGACTATCCGGGGCTGGCGATCGAACCGGTATGTGCCGACTACATGATGCTGGAGGACCTGCCGGCAATCGCGCCGGGAACGCCGCGCCTCGGTTTCTTTCCGGGGTCGACGATCGGCAATCTCGAGCCACACGAGGCACGGCTCTTCCTGCGACGTGCCCGACGGTTGCTGGACGACAAGGGGGCGATGGTGCTGGGCGTGGACCTGCGCAAGGACCCACGTCGTCTTCATGCCGCCTACAACGATGCGGCGGGCGTGACGGCTTCCTTCACCCTGAATTTGCTGCGGCGCATGAATCGCGAGTTGGGCGCCACCTTCGATCCATCGCAGTTCGCGCACGATGCGTCCTACAATTCGGCGGAAGGCCGCAT
>CAWUOG010000425.1:0-3068 GCA_963923875.1 uncultured Alphaproteobacteria bacterium | reverse complement strand
CCTGGCCCAGCAGCTGCTCGCCGCCCTGCTCGCCCAGGATGGTGCGGCTGTCGATTTTCGACGTCACCTGGAAGGAGATGCGGGTCGGGAAGTTGGCCTTGATCGTGCCGGTGATCACGTCGACCGAGGGGCGCTGCGTCGCCATGATGACGTGGATGCCGGCGGCGCGTGCCATCTGCGCGAGACGCTGGACCGCCGCCTCGATCTCCTTGCCTGCGACCAGCATCAGGTCGGCCATCTCGTCGATGATGACCACGATGAAGGGTAGCGGATTGGTGTCGATCTCCTCTTCCTCGAAGATCGGCCGGCGGGTCTCGGGATCGATGCCGGTCTGGATCTTGCGCATCAGCGGAACGCCCTTCTTGCGCGCCTCGGCAAGCTTGTCGTTGTAGCCCGCGATATTGCGCACGCCCTGGGCGCTCATCGCGCGATAGCGGTCCTCCATTTCGCGCACCACCCATTTCAGCGCGACGATCGCCTTGCGCGGCTCGGTGACGACGGGCGTCAGCAGGTGCGGGATGTCCTGATAGACGCTGAGCTCCAGCATCTTGGGATCGATCATGATGAAACGGCAACGATCCGGCGCCAGCCTGTAGAGCAGCGACAGGATCATGGTGTTGACCGCCACCGACTTGCCCGAGCCGGTGGTGCCGCCGATCAGCAGATGAGGCATGCGCGCCAGATCGGCGATCACCGGATCGCCGCCGATGTCCTTGCCCAGCGCCAGCGGCAGGCCGAGGCGGCTGTCCTCGTAGTGCTTGGTCGAGAGCAATTCGCGCAGGAACACCGTCTCTCGCTTGGCATTGGGCAGCTCGATGCCGATGACGTTTCGGCCGGGCACCGTCGCCACGCGCGCCGAGACGGCGCTCATCGAGCGGGCGATGTCGTCGGCCAGGCCGATCACGCGGCTCGCCTTGGTCCCGGGCGCAGGTTCGAGTTCGTAGAGCGTGACGACCGGACCGGGCCGCACCTTCACGATCTGGCCTTTCACGCCGAAATCGTCGAGTACGGTCTCGAGCAGGCGGGCGTTCTGTTCGAGAGCAGCCTCGTCGATCTTGGTCTCGGTCTGTACCCGCGAGGGCAACGACAGCAGGTCGAGCGGCGGCAGCAGATATTCGCCGACGCCGAGATCGAGTTCGCGCTGGCCTGCCTTGGCGGCGCGCTTGCCCTGCGCCGCCGCAGACTTGCGCGGCACGATCTTGACGGCGGGCGTGACGGCCGATGCCGATTGGGCTGGCTGATCGGCATCGAGCGCGTCGGGCGTGAACGGATTCTCGTCGTCCGCCGCTTCTTCTTCAGTAGCCTCGTCCGGGCGTTCCGCCAGTTCGACCGATTCGTCGATCTCCTGCGGCGGCGCGACGACGGGCGCAGCGACAGGCTCGTGCACGGGCGCCGCGGGAGGAGGCGCCGCGGGGCGCAGGCGGCCCAGGATGGGCTCGATGCGCAGGCCTGCGAGGCGATCGAACAGCGTACGCTCCTTGATCGATTCGGGCGCCGCAGGCGCAGCCTCGTCGAGCACGGGCTGGGCAGTCATGGGGTTCAGTGCGACTGGCGCCTCGGGAATTTCCGGCGGCACGCGCTCGATCGGCGCAAAAGGTGCGTCGACCATCAGCGATTCGCGCGGCGGCAGGGCCATGCCTTCCTCCGGGATCGGCTCGACCGGCTGGGTGAAGCGCGCCGGATCGTACTGGCTGGCGTCGATCTCGCCCGGAATCTCGGCGTAGCCGATCGACGGGCTAGGCGGCTCGGCGTCCTCGTCGGCGAATTGCGGCTTGCCGCGCCACAGGGCGATGCCCGCACTCACCAGCCACATGGCCCACACGAACGGTGCGCGCAGGATGCGAAAGATCAGCGGCAGGTCGGTGCGGTTCATCCCGAGGGCGGGCGCCATGGCGATGAAGGCGAGAGCGGCACAGGCCGGCTCGATCAGCGGCAGGCCGCCGCCGCTCGAATGCGTCAGCACCAGTTCGCGGAAGCGGCTGACCAGCGCGAGGCCGACCAGGCCGCCCGCGCCGGCATGAGTGGCGGCACCGCCGACATCGCCCAGCCCGACGCAGCCCACACTCATCATCAGCAGGGCGAGCAGCAGCAGCGACAGGCGCAAGCCGAAGAAGCCGAGATGATGCGTGCGTACCATGCGCACGCCCCAGGTGATGAAGGCCACAGGCACCAGCACGATCGCCAGGCCGAAGGTCTGCAGCAACAGATCCGACACATAGGCGCCGGGCAAACCGAGAAGATTGGCCGGCGGATTGCCGGTGGCGTGATTGAGGGACGGATCGGCGTTGCTGAAGGTGAAGACCGACATCAGCAGCGCCACACCGCCAGCTGCCAGCGCCAGGCCCACAATTTCCATCATGCGGCGGCGCAGGAAGTCGCGGCCGCCTTCGGGAAGGATCGCGGTCTTGCGTGGAGCGACGGAGGCGGCGCCGATCATCGCCATGGCGACCTCACAGGACCTGGGCGAGGCGCTGCAACCCCTCGCGTGTGGTCTTCTCGTCGTGCACCAGCGCCACGCGGATGTAGCGCTCGGCGGTGTTCACGCCGTCGGTCTCGCGGCAGGCATAGGCGCCAGGCAACACTTTCACGTGCGCGTCGCGCCATAACTTGCGTGTGGCTTCCTCGCCATTGCCGACGTCGAGCCACAGGAAGAAGCCGCCGCCGGGCGTGTAGTAGCCGAAGCGGTTGTGCAGAATCTGCTCGGCGACCTTGAAGTTCCGGCGATACCAGTCGCGCGTCTGGATCGGATGGGTTTCCTCGTTCCACAGCGCGACCGATGCTTTCTGGACGGCGATGGGGATCTGCGGTCCGCCATAGGTCCGCCAGCGCAGCACCATTGCGACCAGTTTGGGGTCACCCGCGACGAAGCCCGAGCGCAGACCGGCCGCGTTCGAACGCTTGCTGAGCGAGTGGAAGACCGTGAGGTTGTGGAACGGATCCTTCCCGCCCGTTTCGTCCATCACCAGCGCCGCCTGCAGTGCGCCCGGCGGCGGGGCGCCCGTATAGATCTCCGCGTAGCACTCGTCGACCGCCAGCACTGCGTCGTGCTTGCGGCAGAGGCGCAGCAG
>CAWUOG010000424.1:0-3069 GCA_963923875.1 uncultured Alphaproteobacteria bacterium | reverse complement strand
GCCTACATGGCCGCCCATGTCGGCGCCACCTTCCCTGGACGCGTCACCTCGGTGACGCGCTTCGGCCTGTTCGTGTCGCTCGACGGCACCGGCGCCGACGGATTGGTCCCAATCCGCGATCTCGGTCAGGAGTTCTTCCGCCACGACGAGGGCCGCCAGCTCCTGATCGGCGAGCGCACCGGCGAGAACTACGGCCTGGGCGACAAGGTCCGTGTGAAGCTCCTGGAGGCCGACGCCGCCACTGGCGGGCTGCTGTTCGACCTGGTCGATGTCGTCGAACGGGTGGAACGGGTCGCCCTTCCCCGCCGCCGTCCTGGCCGGGAGGCAGCAGGACCGCGCCGACATGTCGCGCATCGCAAGGGACCTCGGGACAAGCGGTCGCGGCGACGGAAATGAACCGAAGGCCCATTTTAAGCAGATGAACGCAGCGTGGGCTCCCGTCGACTTCTGGACTGCCATCCGGCGTGGCTGGCGCGGTCGCTGCCCGCGCTGCGGTGAAGGCACGTTGTTCAGCAGTTTCCTAAAAATGCGCAGCCATTGCCCGGTGTGCAATCAAGCCCTGGAACCGTTCCGGGCGGACGACGCGCCGGCTTATTTCACCATTTTCGCGGTCGGGCACATCATCGTGCCGCTGGTCCTGGCACTCGAAAAGTATGGCGATCAGCCGCCGCTGTGGTTTCACGCCCTGCTGTGGCTTCCCCTGTCGGTTGTGCTGGCGCTTTATCTGCTTCCCCATATCAAAGGTGCGGTGATCGCCACTCTGTGGACACATCGGCTGCCCGCCAAGCCCCTGCCGGAGGGATTGGGTCCCTTGTCCTGAGGATGGTGGCATTGTCACCGCTCGTGCTAAGGTCATTGCGGGTTGGGTAAAACACGTGCCGCTACCACACTTTAACTGGGGAGCTTTGGCCCGCGGCGCCGCGGCGCTGATTGCCGCCTCCCTCGTCGCATCATGCGAAACCACAACGGCCGCCACCGCGCCTGCACCGGCGCGCAGCCCGGCTTCGGCCGCCGATGTCAGTGTCGAGCGCGTGGTTCTGCAGGCCTACCGGGCAATCGGCGACCGCCACCTTTTCCAGCCTAATTTCCGAGTGATCGCCGTCGAGACCTATCGTGGCTTCGCCAGCAGCGACCCCGCCTTGTCACTGGTCACCGCGGATCAGAGCTTTACCCTGCGGCGGGATGGCAAGGATATCCTGACCCGTCAGACGCCGGCCGACACCGCGGATGGCCGCGCCTGGGGCGGGATGCTGGCGGAGTTGTTCGCCGCCTCGATCGAGGCCTCGCCGGTACTGCAGAAGATCGATCGCAACGCCCTGACCAAGGGCGCGATGGTCGCCACCACCAAGCAACTCGACAAGAACAGCCGCTACGCCGATCCCGACGAAGCCAAGGACAACCGCTTCCAGCGCGACGGCGGCGGGGGCATTGGCATCACCGTCGAGCGCACCGAAGACAAGAAAGTCATGATCCGCGCCGTGCAGGAAGATGCGCCGGCCGGTCGCGCGGGCCTTCAGGCTGGCGATCAGATCGTCGCCATAGATGGCTACAGCATGATCGATAAAACGCTGACCGAAGTCGTGCAGAAGCTGCGCGGCGGCATCGGCGTACCGGTCTCGGTTACCGTGTCGCGCGAGTCGCAGGGCAAGGAACTGACCTTCGGCATGAGGCGCAGCCGCATCATCCCGACCACCGTCCTCTATGAGCGACGCGGCGACATCGCCCTGATCCGACTCACCGGCTTCAACAGCGCAACCGACGACACCCTGCACCAGGCAATCGAGAAGGCGCGCAACGAGATCGGTCGCGACCTGGCCGGTATCATCGTCGACATGCGCTCCAACCGCGGCGGTTTGCTCGACCAGGCTGAATCGGTGGCCGAGGAGTTCATCGGCGACGGCGTGATCTTCTCGACCCAGGGTCGCCATCCTGACAGCCGCCGGACCTATCGCAGCGCCAGCCGCAAGACTGTCACGCTGCCTATGGTCGTCCTGGTCAACGGCAATTCGGCCTCGGCCGCCGAGATCGTGGCCGCCGCTCTGCAGGACCGTGGCCGTGCCGTAATCGTCGGCACCACGAGTTACGGCAAGGGCACGGTCCAAACCGTCGTCCGTCTCCCCAATGAGGGTGAACTGGTTCTGACCTGGTCCCGGCTCCTGGCACCCTCCGGCTACACCTGGAACGAGTTGGGCGTGCTGCCCAACATCTGCACCGCCAAGGTTACCGACGTCGACAAGCTTGGGCTCGATTCGGTCGAGGCCAACCGCACGACCCTGATGCGCTGGCACGCCGAACGCAATCCGACGCCCGATGAAGTGAGCAATCTGCGTAAGATCTGCCCCCCGGGCGAGGATTCGCCCGACCGCGACATCGAGATCGCCAGCCGACTGCTGCGCGACCCCACGCTTTATGCGCATGCCGTGCGCACGGGCACCGTCGATCAGGCCTCGGCCCCCCGCCAATAGGCCGTTTTCGGGCGCTTGACACGCCGCCGCCGGCGACTAATTTGCCCGCCTCGCTGTAAGGAATTCGCCCATGGCCAAGCCGACCTCGATCCTGATCAAGATGGTGTCCAGCGCCGACACCGGCTTCTACTACGTCACCAAGAAGAACCCGCGTACTAAGACCGAGAAGCTGGAACTCAAGAAGTACGATCCGGTCGCGCGCAAGCACGTCGTCTTCAAGGAATCGAAGATCAAGTAAGACGTCGAAAGACGTTGCTGCAGGCAGAGCCGCCCTTCCGGGCGGCTTTTTGCTGCGCTAGGCTTCAACCAACCCAGAAAACGGAGGACACGACATGAGCGCACAGCTTTCGCGCGACGATTGGAAGGGCCGCGCCGGCGGTCTCAGCTACCGGAATCAGGCCTTCATCGGCGGCAAATTCGCCCCCTCCCTCACGGGCAAGACCTTCGATTGCATCAATCCGGCCACTGGCCAGGTCCTGACCAAGGTCGCCGCCTGCGAGCAGGCCGACGTCGACGCGGCCGTGAAGGCCGCGCGCGCCGCCTTCGAAAAGGGCACCTGGGCCAACATGCCGCCGGCCAACCGCAAGCGCATCATGCTGAAGCT
>CAWUOG010000423.1:0-3071 GCA_963923875.1 uncultured Alphaproteobacteria bacterium | reverse complement strand
TTGACACGCAGGAAGACATGAACCTGGCGCAGACATTGTGGCGTCCATGACAACGCTGCCGCTGTTTCCGGCCTCGATCGTGGGGTCGATCCCGCGCCCTCTGGTGGTACGCGAGTTGATCGAGAAACCCGAGTGGGACGCGACCGACCGCATCACGATGGACGCGGCCTGCCGTTTCGTCGTCGCGTTGCAGGAGCGCGCCGGCCTCGACGTGGTCAACGACGGTGAATGGCGGCGGCGTTCCTATATCGGTGTCATTGCCGAACTGGCGCACGGCTTCACCCTCGAGACGAATCCGGCCGATGGCCGGCCCTGGACCGTGGTCACCGAGAAGCTCACGCCCAAGCCGCCGGGTTTCATCGCCGCCGAGGCCAGGTTCGTGAAGGAGGTGGCGACGGTCGCCACCAAGATCACGCTGCCGGCTCCGGCGTTGCTCGGCGAGCGGTTGTGGGATGCCGGACGTTCGGGCAAGGCCTATCCGACGCGCGATGCATTCGTGCGCGATTGCGTGGCGCCGCTCAGGGCCGAGATTGCTTTGCTACAGGGGCTGGGGGTCGAGATCGTCCAGATCGACGATCCGCATCTCTGCCTTTTCGTCGATCCCGATGTGCGTGGGCGCTACGACGACCCCGATCGCGCCGCCGACTTCGCCGTCGACATGATCAACCAGACCGTGGCGGGCTTCGACGGCATCAAGTTCGCCGTCCATCTCTGTCGCCGCGCCGGTGCACGCGTGCGCGGCGAGAAGCATCATGCCGGCACCTACGGGCCGATCCTGCCGCAGCTCAACCGGCTGAAGGTGCAACACCTCACGATGGAGTTCACGGCGGCCGGCGCCGACGATCTCGAGAGCCTGTCGCGGCTGCGCCCCGATTTCGAACTCGGCCTGGGCGTCGTCGACGTCACGCCTGGCGAGCCCCAGACCGCACCGATGATCGCCCAGCGGGTCGAACGGGCGCTGTCACGCATCGACAAGACCCGGATCACCCTCAATCCCGACTGCGGCTTCGCACCGGGTTCGGCAGCCAAGGTCGATACCGACGAGGTCTATCTCAAGCTCAAGGCCGAAGCTGAGGCCGCCCGCCTCCTGCGGAAGAAGTACGGATGACGAGAGCCCCTCTCCAATCGGCCTGGGGGCGGTCAAAAAAGACGGGAATAAAATACCGCGGGCGGCGTCTTCCTCCTGCGGACCAATCGCTGCACAGGAGGTTTCATGCTGAAGTCGCTTTCTCTCACCTTGGCTGTCGCCCTGGCGGCCGGTACCGCCTTCGCGGCTGAGCCGGCCGGCGGTCCGCCGACGGTCAAGGACGGCATGTTCGTCAATTCGGCGGGCATGACAGTGTACATCTTCGACAAGGACCAGCCCGGCAAGTCGGTATGCAACGGCCCTTGCGCCGTGAACTGGCCGCCGCTCGCGGTCGGCGACAACGCCCGGCCCATGGGCGACTGGACGATCGTTATGCGCGACGACGGGTTGAAGCAGTGGGCCTACAAGGGCAAGCCGCTCTACATTTGGGTCAAGGACCAGAAGCCGGGCGACAAGACCGGCGACGGCTTCCTGAACGGCGCCTGGCACGTCGCGAAGCCGTAACGATCGAAGCAGGGGGACAGGGCGGCGCCGGCGAGACTGCGATAAAGTGCACCGAGAGTTCACGCCAAGATGGCCGACGCCGCCTCCCTCCTCGAACCGCTGATTCCCGCGCTGCGGCGCTATGGCTATGCACTGGTTCGCGATCCCGAGGCCGCGGACGATCTGGTGCAGGATACGCTGGAGCGTGCGCTGTCTCGCTGGCACTTGCGTCATGCCGAGGGCGACCTGCGCGCCTGGCTGTTCGCCATTCTGCGCAACCTTCATGTCAGCGCGTGGCGGCAGAAGCGGCGGCGGGGCATGCAGGTCCCGCTCGACGAGCGAGACGAGCCGGCTGCCGCGGCGGTGCAGGAGTCCGGCCTCGAAACACAGGACGTACTCGCCGCCCTCGACCGGTTGCCGGAAGAGCAGAAGTCGCTTTTGTTGCTGATCGGAGTCGAGGATTTTTCCTACGACGAGGCGGCGCGCCTGCTTGGCGTGCCGATCGGAACGGTGATGTCGCGGCTGTCGCGGGCGCGGCAAAGGCTGCGTGCGGCACTGGACGGTGGCCGGACGACGCTGCTGCGGAGAGTCAAATGACGGGTGGCGCAGGGATGGGCAGGGATCTTCCGATCGGCGAGGACGACCTGCAGGCCTTCGTCGACGACCGGCTCGGCGGCGAGCGGCGCGAGCGCGTCTTGGCCTATCTTGCCCTGCATCCGGACCTCGCCGAACGGGTCGCCGAGGAACGCCGCCAGCGTGACGCACTGCGTCGCCGCCTCGATGCGAGGTTCCACGAACCGATTCCCGCGCGCCTGCGCGTCGCCAACATCCAGGCAGTTCGGCGCGCGCGCTGGGGGCTGCGCGGCCGCGCGCTCGCGGCGGCGGTGGCGATCTTCCTGCTGGGCGGTGCCGGCGGCTGGTTCGTCCATCGCCTGCAGTCGGCACCGGAGGAAACGCGGATCGCCTCCGCGCCGCCGACTGCCGCCGTCACCCAATGGGCGACTGCCGCCTATCGCACCTATGTCGTCGAGGTCGCGCATCCGGTGGAAGTAGGGGCCGCACAGGAAGCCCATCTCGTGCAATGGCTGTCCAAGCGGCTCGGCCGGCCGCTCACGGCGCCCGACCTCGACGCCTTCGGCTTCCGGCTGGTCGGCGGCCGGCTGCTGCCCGCGGGCAGCGGCGCGGCGGCACAGTTTATGTACGAAGACCAAGGCGGCCGGCGGCTCACGCTCTATGTGCGAGCCGACGAGCGCGGCGCCGAGACGGCATTTCGCTTTCACCAGGACGGCGATGCCGCGACCTTTGCCTGGATCGACCAGGGCTTCGGCTTCGCCGTCACCGGCGTCGCGCGGCGCGACGAACTGCTGCCGATCGCCGAGGCGGTCTACCGCACGCTGACCAAGAAAAGCTGATCGCTACAGCAAGAACGTGTTGGTGCGGTCGAGGAAGTCGTGCATGTGCACGATCATCTGGTCCTCCTCCAGCAGCACCACGCCGTAGG
>CAWUOG010000422.1:0-3071 GCA_963923875.1 uncultured Alphaproteobacteria bacterium | reverse complement strand
CCGACGGTGAAGTCCTCGTCGAGCGCGGCCAGGATCAGGTTCTGGTTGGTCTCCCAGTATTTCTCGTGACGCTTCGCCCGTTCGACCGGATCCACCAGGATCGAAACGTTGATCAGCGATTCGTCCGGAGTCACCGGATAGGACGTGAACACGCCGCAATGGTCGGCGGTGTAGGCCAGCACCGTGTTGGGAAAGAGATTGTAGAGCACCACGGCATGGTCGCGCAGGCGCCAGTCCTCGCGCGGCTGGTTCTCGACCTCCAGGATCGACGGCTTGCAGACGGCGAAGCGCGAGTGCCGGCCACGGCGCTCGTAACTCGTGATGTTGTCGAGGAACAGCGGCGCCACGCTTTTTCCATGCAGATAGCGGAAATGGTAAAGTTCGAGGAAGGTGTCGATCACCAGCTTCCAGTTCATCCTGGGCCGCAGCGGCGTGGTCGACTGCACTTCCCACGTCTGCATGTCCCACGATTTCAGATCGTCCTTCACCGGACCCAGAAAGCCGTCCAGATCGAGATCGGCATTCTGCCCCGGCTCCAGAACCGCCGGCACGACGAAGACCAGGCCGCAGCGCTCGGCGACCGCAAGCGGCTTCAGCCCGTGCGTGGGCTTGTCGACGTCACCGAACCAGGCGCCGTCCGTGATGCCGACCAGCCGGCCGGTGAGATCGAATGTCCAGCCGTGATACGGGCACACGAAGGCGCGCCTGTTCGAGCCGCACGGCGCCAGTTCGACGGTTGCACTGCGGTGACGGCAAACGTTCAGGAAGGCTCGCAGCTTGCCGTCCAGCCCGCGTGTCACGAGGATCGCCTGGCCGGTATCGTTGTTGGTCAGGAAATCGCCGGGCTTGCGCAGCTGGGCGGAGAAGCCGACCACGATCGGATACTTGCGGAACAGGATCTCCTGCTCGCGTGCGAAGCGCCTGTCGTCGAAATATTCCTCGACCGAGCAATAGCTCAGCTCGCCGGCATCGCGCGCGTTGGCGCGCGCCATGCCGAGCATGCGCTCGATATAGGCCACTTGGTCAGCGTGCTGCATGTGCGCCTCGCCTCCTAGATCGCGTTCATGCCGCCATCGATCACCAGCTCGGAGCCGGTGACGAAGCGGGACTCGTCGGAAAGCAGGTACAGGATGCCATAGGCGATGTCCTCGGGCGCGCCGAATTCGCCGACCGGGATCGCCTTCAATGCCCGTTCCTTCGCCTTGTCGTTGGGCAGGATGCCCTGGCCCATCGGCGTCATGATGATGCCGGGATGGACCGAATTGCAGCGCACCTTGTACCCCTTGCGCGCGCAGTCCATCGCCACCGTCTTGGTGAACTGTCGCACCGCGCCCTTGCTGGCGCCATAGGCCGACAGCGCCGGCGTGCCGACGAAGGCCGCCAGCGACGAGGTATTCACGATCGAACCACCACCGGACTTGCGCATCGCGGGAACCGCGTACTTGCAGCCGAGGAAAACGCCCTCGACATTGATCGACAGCATGCGCCGCCATTGCTCGACGGTCTCGGTCTCGAAAGTCGACGGATAGGGTCCCGAGATGCCGGCATTGTTCGCGAGGCCGTCGAGCCTTCCCTCACGCTCGAGGATGCCGTCGACGATGCGCTTCCAGTCGGCTTCCCTGGCCGTGTCGTGCTCCTCGAAGCGCGCCTTGCCGCCGATCTGCTGAACCGTCTCGAGGCCGCCCGGCTTGTTGATGTCGCTCACGATCACGGTGGCGCCTTCCTTGGCCAACAGGATCGCCGTGGCGCGACCGATGCCCGACCCCGCCCCGGTCACCAGCACGACCTTGCCTGCAACCCGGCTCATGCGTTCCTTTCCCGATCTTTCTTGAGCCAAGGCTAGAAGGGGCGCAGCCTGCCGACAAGCAACAGGAGACGGTCGTGGCTCGCACCTTGGAATTCTACTTCGACTACGGCAGCCCCTACTCCTATCTGGCAGACACTCAGGTCGAGGCCATCGCCCGGCGCACCGGCGCCGCCTTGCAGCGCAAGCCGATGTTGCTGGGCGGGGTTTTCAAGTCGACCGGCAACGCCTCGCCCATGACGGTGGCCCTGAAGTCCCAATGGAGCGCCTTCGACATGCCGTTGTGGGCTCGCTTCTACAAGGTGCCGTTCAACCGCAATCCGCACTTCCCGGTGAACACGCTGAACCTGATGCGGGGCGCCACGGCGGCGCAGATCGACGGCGTATTCGAGCGCTATCACCCGGCAATGTACAAGGCGATGTGGGTCGACGGCCGCAACCTCAACGACCTCGGCGAAGTTGCCAAGGTGCTGACCGGGGCCGGCCTGGACGCCGCAAAATTCGGCCAGCGCATCCAGGATGCCGACGTCAAGGATCGCCTCAAGATGGTCACGGAGGAAGCCGTGGCGCGCGGGGTGTTCGGCGCCCCCACCTGTTTTGTCGACGGCAAGATGTTTTTCGGCAACGATCGGCTGCCATTCGTCGAGATGGCGCTTAAGGGAGAACTGCCATGATCCGATTTGCTTCCGTGCTGGCTGCCGCGCTGGTGCTGGCGAGCCCATCCTTCGCTCAATCGGTCGGCAGCTGCGTACGCGGCATGTCGATCGGCCCCAATACCCCTTTCGTGCTGTTCGATCTGGGCAGCGCCGCCCTGCGCCCGGACGCCAGGCCGGTGATCGCCGAAGCGGCAACCAAAGCCAAGGCGCAGCAGGCCGTCGACTTCTGCATCGTCGGGCAGACCGACAAGCTGGGCGACAAGGAGTTGAATGCCAAGCTGGCCGTAGCACGCGCCCGCTCGGTGGCCGCCGAACTGATCCGGCTAGGTGTGCCGGCGCAGAAGGTCATCATCGCGTCCAACCCCGAGGCCTTCGGCGACATGAGCTTCGGCAGCATGAACGCGTCGGAAAAAGACCGCCGCGTTTCGATTCTGTGGAAGTAGGCGCATTCACATGCGCCGGCGGGCGGCAGCGCTTGTAACCAAGCGCGAGTCGGCGTTTCGGACCGTAGGTCCGAAAGCGCCTGCCCCGCGCGGTTCAGAACAGACAGGAAGAGTTCACATCTCGATCACCGCCTTGCCGACGACCTGACGGTCCAGCAGGGCCCGGAA
>CAWUOG010000421.1:0-3080 GCA_963923875.1 uncultured Alphaproteobacteria bacterium | reverse complement strand
CCCATCGCGTCGCGCGAGGCCCAGCGCTTGATCGAGGCGATGCAGTCTTCCGAGGTGACCGTGGCGCCGTCGTGGAACTTCAGCCCGTCACGAAGGGTAAAGGTGTAGATGAGCTTGTCGTCGCTCACCTTCCACGTATCGACCATCTGCGGCTTGACCTCGAGCTTGTCGTTCACCGCGAACAACGTGTCGTAGATCATGTAGCCGTGGTTGCGCACGATATACGCCGTCGTCCAGATCGGATCGATGATCTTGACGTCGGAATGCATCACGACCTTGAGTGTCGTCTGCGCCTCGGCGCCGAACGACAGCAGCATTGCCACGGCCGCTCCCAGCAGCCATTTCCGATCCAGCACGGTTCCCTCCCGGCAATCGCCTCCCAATGACTCCCCTTCTCGCGCCCCGGCTCGCGCCGAGGCGATACTCGTACCCCCGCTACTGCTTCTTCACGTTCCAGAACACCGTCGCCGGCGATTCGAGGTTCCCAGTGACGTTGGTGCGGCGCGCCACCGGCATGTTGTACTGGCCAAGCGGCGCATAGGTCGGATATTCAGCAAGACGTGCCTGGAGCGCATCGACGATCTCCTTGCGCTTGGCGGCATCGAGAGCGCGCGCGTAGTCGTCGCGCAGCTTCTCGATCTTCTCGTCGCACGGCCAGCCGATCGGCGCCTTGTCGCAGGATGCGGCGGTGAAGAAGTTCATCACCGGATCGAGAAGGTCGGCCGAGGCCAAGGTGGTGATGAAGCCGTGCCAGCCGCCCTTGTCCGGCGCTTCCTTCCGCGAGCGGCGGGCAAGCACGGTCTGCCAATCGGTGGTGACCATGTCGACCTTGAAGCCGCCCTGCTCGAGTTGCTGCTTGATGACCGGGGTCTGCCGGCCGGCATTGAGGTCGCTGGCGGCGAGCAGCACGAGCGGTGTGCCGTCGTAGCCCGCCTCCTGAAGCAGTTGCCTGGATTTCGCGTAGTTGGACGTGAGCTTGTCTTCCCAGCCCTTGATGGTGGAATTGGGTGCGTCGCAGGCGAACAGCGCCTTGCACTCCTTCGCGTACTTCGGATTGCCGACCCCCGACTGCAGCACGTCCTTCTGGTTCATGGCGTAGAGCGCCGCCTCACGGACCTTCGGATTGTCGAACGGCTTGTGCAGCGTATTGAAGCGGAACGCGAAATGCGTGCCGAGCTTGTTGAGGTCCACGACCTGGATGTTCTTGTCCTTCTCCAGCATATCGAGCATGTCGAACGGCGGCTGCTGGACCATGTCGAGCTCGCCCGCCTGCAGCGCGTTGATCGCGGTCTGGATGTCGGGAAGTACCACCCACTCGACCCTGTCGAGATACGCGGTCTTGCCGCCTGCGAGGCCCGAGGCCGGCTCGGGTCTCGGCTTGTAGTCCTTGAACTTCTCGTAGACGACCTTCTCGCCCGGCCGCCACTGGTCCTTCATGAAGACGAACGGACCGGAGCCGATATATTCGGAGATTTGTTTGTCGGCCGGGGTTTCAGCAATGCGCTTCGGGTAGATGAAGGGCACGTTGGAAGAAGGCTTGCCCAACGCCTCGATCACCAGGCCGTACGGCTCCTTCAACGCGATCGTGAAGGTCCTGGCGTCGACCGCCGTCAGATCCTTGGTGAACTGCATGAGCTTCTGGCCGGAGGTATCGCGCACGGCCCAGCGCTTCAGCGAGGCGATCACGTCCTCCGACGTCACAGGCGCGCCGTCGTGGAACTTGAGTCCGTCGCGCAGAGTAAAGCTGTAGGTGAGCTTGTCGTCACTGACCTTCCAGCTCTCGAGCATCTGCGGCTTGATTTCGAGCTTGGCATCCATGGCCATCAGCGTGTCGTAGACCATGTAACCGTGGTCGCGGACGATGTAGGCCGTTGTCCACATCGGATCGAGGATCTTCAGATCCGACAGCATGACGACCTTCAGGGTCGTTTGCGCCGAACCGGCATGCGCGGTGCAAAGCGCGACCGTCGCGGCGAGCACCTGCGCCGCAAATCGTCTCAAGGTGATCATCGGCTTGTCCTTCCCAACTCCCTCAGCAACTATGCAATAGCTGTGCCCGCCGAGGGAGCGGTAATTGGGGGGAGTCGCATGAGTACGCCTAATTCAATCCGAAACGTGTCGTGGGCCGTGGTGCGTGCGGGCACCGAGCGCCGGCACGCGTACCGCAAGGCAGTCGACATCCACCTGAACGGCAGCAAGATCGGCGATATCACGCCAGCGGGCGCACGCCCGACCGGTTCTGGCGAAAACGTGATCGACGGCACGGACATGCTCGCCCTGCCCGGCCTGATCAACGTTCACTCTCATCCCTCGACCGAGCCGGGCTATCGCGGCGTGCGCGAGGACCATGGCGTTCCGGAACAGCAGATGACCGGACTGATGGAACGGCTGCAGGCCTTTCGCCTGCCCGACGAGGGTCGCGTGCCAGCCGCGACCATGGCCTACTCCGAGATGCTGCGCTGCGGCACAACGACGGCGTGCGACGTCACTGTGCCGTTCGACGGCTGGCTGGAGACGATGGCCCGAAGCGGCATGCGCTTCTACGCGACGCCGACCTTCGCCTCGGCTCGCTGGGGCATGAGCGCGCCGCAAACCGTGACCTGGAAATGGGACGAGGCGCGCGGGTTGCAGGAGTTCGAGAAGGCCAAGCGCACAATGGACGACGCGGATTCCCACAATTCGGGCCGGCTCGGCTCGATCGTGTTCCCCGCTCAGATCGACACGGTGACACCGGAGTTGTTCGCCGCCGGCCACCGCCATGCCAAGGAAACCGGCCGTCTCTTCTCGACACACATCTGCCAGTCGGTGGTCGAGGTGCGCGAGATGATCCGCCGCCACAACATGACGCCGATCCAGTGGGCCGCCCATCTCGGCCTGCTCGACAGTCATACCTTGCTGGCGCACTGCATCCTGCTCGACGACCATCCGCAAATCCGCTGGCACACCGCAAAGGACCTCGACCTCATCGCCGATTCGGGTGCCTCGGTGGCGCATTGCCCGCAGCCCTTTGCGCGTTACGGTCTCGCCATGGACCATGTCGGCCGCTACCGCGCGCGCGGCGTCAATGTCGGCCTCGGCAC
>CAWUOG010000420.1:0-3083 GCA_963923875.1 uncultured Alphaproteobacteria bacterium | reverse complement strand
CGATGCCGCGGCTGCCGCCGGTGACGACCGCGACCTTGCCGGTGAGGTCGAACATGCCTGGGCTCGTCATTTTGCCTTCTCGTTTCCCTTCAGGAGCGGTTGGTTGCCTTGGGGCTGCTCCTGCAAGGGCCCCGATGACCGTTTCCATGTAGCACGCTCTGCCGCCTCCTGCTTCGGCGCTCACAGCCTTGGAACCACTCCTATTCGCAGAGCTTCCTCGATCCCGAACGGTTTAGGCACGCGTGCCTCGTTCCAATGAGTGGACGCAGAGAGGATCAAAATCGGAACATTTCCCCGGAGCGCCGTCCTCGCAGCCTGAAAACACAGCCTGCAAGGCGACTGCGACAGGTCGACCTCGACACCTTTGAAATCAAATAGCTGATGGCTGCCCCCGCCGACTTCCTCATAATATGGAGGGGGGAAGGGCTTGGGGGCCTAAATCGATGGCTGAACTTGATTTCGACGACGTCGAAAAGAGAGAGCGTGCGAATCCCACGCTGCTGCAACGCCTGTCTGGATTCGCCTTCGGCACGTCTTCTCCACACCCACCCGACCAGGAGGGCACCGACGAAGTTCGCAAGGCGCGAATTGCAAGCACGATGCGCGCTTTCCTCGCGCACCGCGAAGCCTACGTGCGCTCCCTGCTGACCAGCGAACAGGTGACGCCTGAAACCACCTACGCTTTGGGTGAGGCGATCTACGCCTATTTCCGCCATCGCCAGATTCTCCTGAGCAGCGCCGAACTGCGCGAACTCGCTGCGCCTGTCATCGAGCAGTGGATGTCGGACGCCAAATATACACCGGCAGGAGCGCAGACTGACGCGCCGTCGTCCAGCACTCCGCTCCAAACCCAGGAAGAAATTCCGGACGTCACCAACCTTGAGGAGCCGCTGCAGTTGGAGAAGCCGCTGCCGGACGAACCTCCGGCCATTGTCCCGGCCGGTCCGACAATCGCCGCTGCCGACCGTTTGCGTGTGGTTCACGATGCGACTGCCGAGGCCCCGCCTCAGCTCTCGACAGCCAGCATCGTTTCTCCGGCCGCCTTCCAGGCACGCCTGCGCCCTCACAACGACCAGGCGCACGGACTTGGCGATCCTTCAGGAGAGGATATTGCGGCCGCCTCCGAAGCTTGCGATGAAGAAGGCATCTTGGCTGCGAGGTGCATGGCCCTCGTCGAGGAAGCTATTGGCCCGTCCCGGGCCTCCATCGCCCGTGCCAAAGTTTTCGCTGAAATCGATGCCGCACTGGACCGCATGCAGCGCGAGCTCACCAAGCCGATGTCCACCGAGATGCGAGAGTCGCTCTACAAGGCGGTGGCGGGCGACCTGCTGGGGCTGAGCGTGATTGGCCGACTCTGGGAAGACGCATCCGTTCAGTCGATATATGTGAACGGAGCCCGGTCGATCTTCGTCGAGCGCAACGGATCCGTTGCCCCTGGAGCGACGTCGTTTCGGGACAACGCCCATCTGCTGGGCTTCATCAAGCGTATCGGCATTGCGACCGACCGCGTCGTATCCGAAGTGCACCTCCCGAATGGCGGCAAGTGCATCGCGATCTTCCCGCCTGCCTCGCCTTCAGGTCCTGTATTCAGCTTCCACCGCGGCACCACGGCCGGCGCCACGCTGTCCGGTCTCGTCACTGCCGACATGATCGACGAACGGATCGCGTCGCTTCTCCGCCTGGCGGCAACGGCGGGATTGTCCACGGCTGTCGTAGGGCCCCGCAAATCCGGCAAGACCACCCTGCTGTCCGCGCTATGTACCGACCTTGGCGACAAGGCGCGAGTCGTCACGGTATCCCGCTCCCGAGAACTGCTGTCCAATCAGCAAGGTCGCGTAGAGCTGGTTGCTTCCGAAGGTGCTCCCCTGCCGACGCTGCTACGCTATGCCCAGCTGATCGGTCCCGAAGTGCTGGTTGTTGATGGCGCGGAATCGAGCGACTTGGCCGCCGTGTCCGGAATCGACCGATCGTCCATGAAGGGGCTCGTTATGGCCATCAACGATGGCGATCGGACGGACGCGAACGCTGTCTCGGCGGACCTCGTGGTCCAAATGGGCTGGGGGCGCGATTCCCAGCTGCGCGCCCTGTTCTTGCATGATTCCCGGGGAGCTCCGGTAATCGCCTACGAAGATGGTTGCTTCAAGCTGGTAAATGCCCGCCCGGCCTTTGCCGACAGGCTCCGTTCGCTCGATCAGGTGGCCGCGCTAACCAGCTTGTTGACTTGAAATCTGGGCAGGGCGGCACATGCCGCCCGTATTCGAACGCTGAAACTGCCACTGACGGCTGTTCGCGAGGGGCTACTCCCTACTTAGCGAAGAGTGCGATCAGCTCGACGTGGCCAGACCAAAGGAACTGGTCGATCGGCTTGAGTCTTTCCAGCCGATATCCGCCCGATTGCAGAAGCCTGGCATCGCGCGCAAAACTCACCGGATCACAGGACGCATAAACGATGCGTCGGAGCCCTGATCGGGCCAGCTCGATACACTGGGCAGCCGCGCCGGCCCGCGGCGGATCGAGCACCGCACCGTCGAATGCTCTCAGGTCGGCGTCCAACAGCGGATTGCGGAACAGATCTCGCCGCACTGCTCCCAGCTTCGACACCGCCGCCACCGCAGCCTTGTCGCCTTCGTACAGGGTCGTCCGGAAGGCCTGGCCCAAAGTGAGGGCGCCGATGCCGGCGAACAGATCGGCCACCTTCTTTGCCCCGGCAAGCCAGGCAGCGACAGACTCTCGCATCACCTGCTCGGCACGCCGGCTCGCCTGAAGGAAGACGCCGGCCGGCGGCTCGACCGAAACCTCGCCGTAGTCCAACCGCGGCGCCCGACGCGTTACGATCGGATCGGGATTGGCGCGATCGCCCCAGCTCAGGCGCGCGAGATCGGCGGCATGCGCGAAGGCCACAAGCTTCTGGTTTGCTTCGATCGTCAAAGTGACTCGCCTGTGCGGACGCAACAGCAGGTCGAGGCCATTGTCGGTGTCGTTGACGATCGCATCGAGCGCGACATCGCCCGGAAGGACGCCGCGCAACAACGGTAACAGTGCCGTCAAGCGAGGCGCCAGCACGGTACATTGCTCCACATTGA
>CAWUOG010000419.1:0-3087 GCA_963923875.1 uncultured Alphaproteobacteria bacterium | reverse complement strand
ACACGCTCATCGAGAAGACGAAGGCAATGCCGGAGACGATGCCGGGCAGGGTGAGGGGTAACAGGATCTTGACGAAGCGGTAGATCGGCGCCGCGCCGAGGGTGGCACCCGCTTCGAGCAGGCGCGGGTCGATCAGCTTCACAACCGAGTAGATCGGCAGGATCATGAAGGGCAAGAAGATGTTGGCAGCACCCAGCACCAGCCCCGTCTCGGTGAACAGCAGCCGCTGCGGCTCGCTCCATATTCCAAGCCCCATCATCACCTGGGAGACCACGCCGTCACGGCGCAGCACGATCTGCCAGGCGAAGGCCTTTACGACCGCGCCGACCGACAGCGGCAGGATGATCGCGATCAGCATGGCGATCTGGACGGCCACGCCGGCGCGCGCCAGCGCGAAGGCCGCAGGATAGCCGAGCAGCAGGCAGACCAGCGTAACCCAGAGGGCGACCGACAGCGTATTGCCGATCACGCGCCAGCTGAACGGGTCGGCGAAAAATTCCGCATAGGGCTTCAGGGTGAGACCCGCCGGTCCCACGAAGCTTTTGGTCAGCAGCCAGCCGAGTGGCAGGCCATAGAACAGAAGCAGGTAAAGCACGGCCGGCACCGCCAGAAGCGCCACCGGATCGCGCCAGGCGGAGGGGAACGCCTTCATGATGCCGGATAGATCAGCGTGTCAGCGACCGCCCAGCCGAGCTTCATCTCCGTGCCGGGCATCGGTATGCCGCCGGGCAGGTCGGACGTCTCGACGAGGAGGTGGTCCCCGTCCGCAACCTCGAAATGGAGTTGCACCTTTGAGCCCTGGAACACGGCGTCCCGCAGCCTAGCGTTCAGCGCGTAGTCTCCAGGTCCGTCGACCTTGATGCGTTCGGGCCGTACCGCGAGCAGTACTTTTGCGCCCGGGACGAAGCTGCCGGGAGCGACCAGGTGGCCGAACGCGGTCTCGACCTTCACCAGATCTCCGTGGCTTCCCAGCACCGTGCCGCCGAGGCGCGAGGACAGGCCGACGAATTCGAGCGCGAACGAAGTGGACGGTCGGCGATAGATCGCCTCCGGTGTGTCGAACTGCTCGATCGCGCCCTTGTTCATCACGGCAATGCGGTCGGACATGGTGAGTGCCTCGTCCTGGTCGTGCGTCACGAACACCGAGGTGGTGCCGAGTTCGCGCAGCAGGCGGCGCAGGTCGATCTGCATGGTCTCACGCAGCTTGCGGTCGAGCGCCGAGAACGGCTCGTCGAGCAGCAGGAGCTTCGGCCGTACAGCGAGCGCGCGCGCCACGGCGACGCGCTGCTGCTGGCCGCCGGACAGGGCGCGTACCGAGCGGTTGGCGAAGTCGGAAAGATGGACCAGTTCCAGGAACTTCTTCACCGCCTCGCGCGTGTCGTCGGCGGAGCGTCGCCGCGCCTTCAGGCCGAACGCCACGTTCTCGGCGACGGTGAGGTGCGGAAAGAGGGCATAGTTCTGGAACACCACGCCGACGTCGCGCCTGTGCGGGGGCAAGGTCGTGATGTCCTGGCCGTCGAGCTTCACCGTACCGCGGTCAAGGCCAAGTAACCCGGCGACGATGCGCAGCAGAGTGGTCTTGCCGCAGCCCGACGGGCCGAGCAGGGATACGAACTCGCCCTGTGCGACGCCGAGATTGACGCCGCCCAGCACCGTGGCGCTGCCGAAGGCCTTCTCAGCGCCACTTACGTCAAGGAACGACAAGGCTCCCTCGCTTCGCTCGAGGTGATGGCGTCACATCGCCATCTCGCGGTCCCAGCGCTTGACCCATTCGCCGCGCTCCTTGGCGACGAAGCCCCAGTCGAGATTATGCACCTTGATGTCGGCGGGGATGCCGACGGGCGGCTTGGCCGCAACGTTCGACGGGAAGGCGAAGGTCTCGGGCTGCAGCTTGTCCTGCATTTCCGCGCCCAGCATCATGTCGATGAAAGCCGCCGCCATCTCGGGATTCGGGCCGCCTTTGACCATGCACACGCCGGCCGGGCCCACGAAGATGCCTTCCTTGGGCGCGCTCATCTTCATCGGCGATTCCTTTTCCTTGGGAATCACGTTGGTCGAGAACATGCTCGGGATCGCCCAGCCCTCGCCTTGCTCGAGCAGGTTCAGCGCCTGCGGGATCTGCGTGTAGATCGTGAGCAGATTGGGCTTCAGCGTCTTGATCTTCTTGAAGCCGGCCTCGATCTCGAACTGGGCCTGCTCGATCGGCTTGCCGGTCTCCAGCGCCGCCGCGACCACGAGATTGGCCAGGCCTTCCGTGTTCTGCAGCGAGGGGATGACCAAGCGGCCCTTGAACTTGGGGTCGTAGCAGTCGGCCCAGGCCGGGAAGCCTGCCGGCAGTGCTTTGGTGTTGTAGGCAATGCCCTGCCAGGGCTGCAGGTAGTTGGCCCACATTCCGTCCATGTGCACGGTGCCCGGCCGCAATTTGGCGATGTTCGGCACCATCGCGGGGGTTAGTTTCTCAAGCAGGCCTTCCTTGACCGCGAGGATCATCACAGGGTCGTCCATGAGAACGACCGAGAGGTACTGCTTGTCCTTGTTCTTCTGCATCTTTTCGAGGTTCACCAGCGAGCGCGTGCCCTCGTAGACGATCTTGGTCTTGTACTTGGCCTCGAAGGCCTGGGAGACCGAGCCGTTCATCCATGGCGCGAAGCCCGCTGCACCGCCGACCACCAGTTCCTTGGCTTGCGCACGTACGATCGAGGGCGCGCCAATCAAGGCGGCCACGGCGCCGGCGCTGGCTCCCGTGAGAAGGCGGCGCCGTGAAAAGCCGTTGGATGTGAGTGACATGTCGACGATCTCCCTGGGCTGCAGATTTCCCACCAGAGAGGAGTGCAATTGGTGTGCCAATGGCACCCGGCTTGCTTGGAGGTCGACCATGACTGCGATCCCCGTGCTCGACCTGCGCCGCAGGGACGTTGAATTGGCACCGGACCTCGGCCGCGCGTTCCGCGACATCGGCTTCGTGGCGCTCGAACATCACGGCGTGCCGGCCGACGTCATTCGCCGCCTCTACCAGGCGGCCAATGCCTTCTTCGACCTGCCGCCGGACTTCTTTGCCGCCATGACCGATCGCCAGATCAGCATGCT
>CAWUOG010000418.1:0-3088 GCA_963923875.1 uncultured Alphaproteobacteria bacterium | reverse complement strand
TGTGCGGACCGACCTCCCACTTCAGCATCGCCAGCGGATAGATGTCGCCAATGCCGGTCATTGTGTCGCTGCGCATGCCCGAGAGGCTGTTCCCACCGGGTCCAGCGAGGGTTGCCCAGATCGAGCTGTCCATCCGGCCCGGCGCGAAGGTTGCGCCAACGAAGAGTTGGCCGTGCAAAATCGGCTCGGCGAAGGTGTAGCTCGGGGTCAGGAAGAGATACTGCTCAGTGATGTCGATGCCGGCGGCAAGCTTGGCACCGATGTTGAACGACCGGCTGGCGCTCGCCGAGGCCATGCGCTGGTAGTAGATGGTCTCCAGCGCAAATCCCGGATCGCCAGGTACCGCAGCGAAGCTCGCGAACTGGCCGGGCAGCCAGGCACTCGTGCCGCCTTCGTCCGCCGCAGACGGCAGGTTGACCGACAGTGCGAGCGGCACCGCCAAAAGAACAATTCGCAGCAAAGCTGCAGACCGTCCGGTTCGCTTGGTCTTTCCAGTCAAGAATTGCCACCGCTCATCGATAGCCTCAACATCGGTCCGATCGTGCCGAATTGCCTTGAGCTTCCTCAATGCCGGCCGGACGCGCCGGGTAAATATCGAGCCAATGTCGCGGGGCCCCGGGAGCCAAAGTGGACCAGTTGCCTGAAATCGACTCCGGCCGGTGCACCGTCATCATGGCGGCACCGACAGAACCCGTCGCCGTACCCGCAAGGTCGTCCGCCACGGCGCGTCGGCTGGAAGCCCAGCGGAGTGCGACACCGGATTCCGCTCCCGGAAGACCGCGATGAGCTGGCTGATCCGTCACAGGCTGCGCCGATTCGCCAGGTACTCGTTCTGGCTCTTTCCATCGCTCGCCATCCTCGGCGCCTGGCTGTTCGGCAGGGTCGTGATCTACTACATCCCCGACGTCGACCTGCGGATGATCGAGGACAGCAACATCGAAGGCGCGCGGGCCGTGATCGGCGCGCTCGCCGCCTCGATGATGACGTTCGTGGTCTATGCCGTCTCGGCGCTGTTGCTGACGGTGCAGCTCGCGAGCGGCCAGATCACGCCGCGCCTGATCAGCCTCACCTTCGGGCGCCCCTCGATGAAGGTCTGCACCAGCACGTTCGTCTTCGCATTCGGACTCTCGACCATCGCCCTGGGCAACGTATCGAGCCCGGCCAAGAGCAACTTGCTGTTGCTCAGCGCCGTGATCGCCAACATGGCGAGCATCGTGGTGTTCTTCTGGTTCGTCGAGGGCGTCGGAACCGGACTGCGTCCCGTCGCCGTCCTTCAGTATCTGTTCGACGAAGGCAAGAAGGCGATGGATGCGGTGTACGAAGGCGCCTTCGGCCCGGCCACGCCGTCGAGCGGCCAGTTGCCGCCGAAGGGAGAAGGGCGGGTCGTGCGGCGACGCGGCACGTCGGGTACCTTTCTCGCCTTCGGCCAGCGTCATCTCGTGGCCGCGGCTGCCGCCGCCGACTGCCTGATCGAGATCGTGCCGCAGGTCGGCGATTTCGTCTCGGTCGACGATCCGCTGGCGCGCATCTACCCGGCCAGCGCGGACATCTCCGACTCGCAGATCAACGGCATGATGGCGTTCGGACCGGAACGCACCATGGAGCAGGACCCGATGTTTGCCTTCCGCATCATGGTCGACATCGGCGCCCGTGCCCTCTCGCCCGCGATCAACGACCCAACGACCGCCGTGCTGGCGATCGACCAGATCCACCGGCTGCTGCGCTATGCCGGCTTCAAGAACATCGATACCGGCCGGGTATCCGACCGCGCCGGGAAACTTCGTCTGGTCTTCCCGACCCCGGCCTGGGAAGACATCGTCGACCTGGCGCTCACGGAGCTTCGCCTGTACGGCGCCACCAGCATCCAGGTCGCGCGGCGCATGAAGGCCATGCTCGAGCATCTCATCGACCGGTTGCCGGCCGAGCGCACCAGTACGCTGCGGCGCGAGCTCGCCGCACTTGAGAGCAGCATCGCCCGCTCGTTCCCCGACGCCGAAGATCAGCGGCGTGCCAATTTCGGCGATGTCCAGGGACTGGGCGGCTCGTCGTCGAGAGCCGACGACGCCTAGGAGAGACGACGCCCGGAAAGGAGAACCAGGGCGCAGCTGCTCGCAGCGCGACACGGCATATCGCGGCGGTGCGCGGAAGTTGCGCGAACCGGCGGCCGGCCCCACAGTCGGCGCCTCGATTGACCCTTCAGGCCGCCATGGTGGCGGCATTCACCCAGCAGCAGGCTCCTCATGACCACCCCCCAGATCCGGTTGACCAGTCTCGCCCATGGCGGCGGTTGCGGCTGCAAGCTGGCACCCTCGGTGCTGCAGCAGCTCCTCGCCGACCAGCCGGCCGCCCAGCCCTACAAGCAACTGCTGGTCGGCACGGAAAACTCCGACGACGCCGCGGTGTGGCAGGTCGACGACCAGACCTGCATCATCGCCACCACCGACTTCTTCATGCCGATGGTCGACGACCCGCACGATTTCGGGAGGATCGCCGCGACCAACGCGATCTCCGACGTCTATGCCATGGGCGGCAAGCCGATCATGGCACTGGCCGTGCTCGGCATGCCGGTCGACAAGATCCCGACCGAAATGGTGCGCGAGATCCTGAAGGGCGGCGCCGCGGTCTGCGCCCAGGCCGGCATTCCGATCGCTGGCGGCCATTCGATCGACTGCCCCGAGCCGGTCTACGGGCTCGCTGTGATCGGGATCTGCCGGCCCGAACAGGTCCGGCGGAACGCCGACGCCAAGGCAGGCGATGCGCTGATCCTGACCAAGGCGGTCGGCGTCGGCATCTATTCCGCCGCCATCAAAAAGAACGCGCTGCCGCCGGCGGGCTATCCCGAGATGATCGCCACGACGACCCTGCTCAACAAGGTCGGCGCCGACCTCGCGCGCAATCCCGACGTCCACGCCATCACCGACATCACGGGCTTCGGCGTGCTCGGGCATGCCCTGGAACTGGCGCGTGGCTCGAAGCTCGCGGTGACCATCGAGGCGGCCAAGGTGCCGCTCCTGAAGGAAGCCGCGTCACTGGCCCAGCAGGGCCATGTGACCGGCGCCTCGCACCGCAACTGGGCAAGCTACAAGGA
>CAWUOG010000417.1:0-3090 GCA_963923875.1 uncultured Alphaproteobacteria bacterium | reverse complement strand
GAGTTGGCGCTTCTAGAAAACGGAGGCCTCCATGGCTCGATCCTGTTCCGTATCACTGCTCACCCTGGCCGCCGCGCTCAGTCTGGCCGCCCCCTGCCTGGCCAATGTCGGCGTCACCTCGGTGACGGCCGGCGATCCCCTCGGCCAGCCACCGGCAGAGCCGGAACGCGTATTGCGGGTCGGCATCGACATCCAGGCCAACGAGCGGGTGAGCACGAAGGAGAACGATCGCGCCCATCTCGTGTTTTTCGACGGCACTGCGCTCACGGTCGGGCCCAGCAGCACCATCGTCATCGACAAGTACGTGTACGATCCCGACCGCAAGGCAGGTGAGCTCGCGCTCAGCACCACCAAGGGCGTCTTTCGCCTGGTCGGTGGGGCGATCAGCAAGACCACCGACATCAAGGTGACGACGCCGTCCGCCACGATCGGCATTCGCGGCGGCATTGCGACCTTCGAGGTTGCCAATGGCGGCGCCACCAAGGCGACGTTCCTCTACGGCGACAAGATGACCGTGACCGGCCAGGGTCAGACCCAGATCGCGACCCGCAACGGCTCGCAAATCGAAGCCGGCAGCGGAAGGCCGCCGACGGCCCCGGCCGTCGTGCCACCGAATGGCCTGGCCCCGATGACCAGCTTCGAACGCGCCACCGCGCCAGCTGTCGTCGACCAGGCTGCCGCAACGGCGCTACAAACCCAGACACGCGCTGCCGTGGTCACGCAGACTACGACCGCTTCAGCCACGCCCGTGCTGGCAACAATCGCGACGACGACCGCCACGACGCCGGTCGTGACGACCGTCCAGATCGACGCCGCATTGAACAATTCCGATCTCGGCAAGACCAACTCGGGTCTGACTCGGCAGCGGCTGAACCAGGAAGCGCGGTTCCATCATCACAACCGGGGGCATGCAATGGCCGCCTTGGGACCGCAGGGAAGCGGCGACAGCAAGTCCGGCGGCGGCCCCTCCGTCCTCAGCGGCGGCTCCGCCCGACTGGCGGCTCCCCAGATCAACAACGTGTTGCGCCAAGTGACCGTAGCGACGCGACAAGTGTCCAATAATACCGCCAAGATGAATTCCGTGCAGAATACGAACGCGAACGCGAATTCGAAAAAGAACTGACAGTCTTGCCCGCGCTTACCGGCGGGCAACGATGAAGTCCGCGATGGCGGCAATGTCGTCGCGCCGGAACCACGGCAGGTGGTCCTCCGGCGGCCTTTGATCGGAAGCGATCGCCACGACGCTGGGGTCGTCCCGGGCAATCGGCCGGGAATGGTCGGAACGCACCTCGATCTTCGGATGCGCCTCGCGCTTGTAGCCCTCGATCAGGATCAGGTCGGCCGGCGCCATGCGCGCCAGCACCTCGGCCAAGGCCGGATCGGGCTGCTCCCGCATGATCGCGTAGCGTAGCCCGCCCACCAGCGCCACTTCGGTCGCGCCGGCCGCCCGATGACGCCAGGAATCGGTTTCCGGCCGATCGATATCGACGTCGTGGTGGGCGTGCTTGACCGACGACACGCGCCAGCCGCGTCGCGTCAGTTCGACGATCAGGCGGGTCGCCAGGGTCGTCTTGCCGGCGTTCTTCCAGCCCGTCACCCCGAACACGCGCTTTCCGGTCACGGCAGGATACGCTCCGCATGGGCATACGCCGTCAGCCGGCCCTCGCGTACGAAAGCGGCGAGGGCAATGTTGGCGCGCTCAGCCGTCTCGATGGCCAGGGACGTCGGCGCCGAAACCGCCGAAATGGCGGCCGCACCGATCGCCGCGGCCTTTTGCACCATCTCGTAGGAACAGCGGCTGGTCACCACGACGAATCCGCCCGGTGCCACCGATCCCGGTGCATTCTTATGCATGAGCGCGAGCGCGCCCGCCAACTTGTCGAGCGCGTTGTGGCGGCCGACATCCTCGCGCACCGCGATCAGGCTGCCCTCGGCATCGGCCCAGCCCGCGGCGTGTGTGGCGCCATTCAGCTTGTTGATGCGTTGCCTCGCCGGCAATGCCGTCATCGCCCGCTCGATCGCCGCACGCGCCACCCTGGAACCGCTCGCCGACACTGCCACGGGGCGCATCGCCGCCTCGAGGCTGTCGACGCCGCACAGGCCGCATCCGGTGCGTCCGGCGAGGCTGCGACGACGTTCCTGAAGGGATTGCATACGGGGCGCTGCGATCTCGAGCTTCACTTCGATGCCGCGCTCGCCTTCCTCGACTTCGATGTCGAATATCTCCGAAGGTTTCTCGACGATGCGCTCGGTGAGCGTGAAGCCGCGCGCGAAATCTTCCAGATCGGCCGGCGTCGCCATCATCACGGCATGGCTGATGCCGTTGTAGACCAAGGCGACCGCGACTTCCTCGGCGACGATCTCGTCCAGAATCTCGCCGCCCGCCACCGTCAGGCGGCGGGCGGGTCGATGTACTGAACCGCGATCGGTCATCGGCGAGTGGTCACCCCTGCCGCACCGGTCGCCTTACTTGACGTACTTGAGTTCAACCTCGGCGAGCCCGCCGGCGACGTTCAGGCCGGTGCTGCCCTCGACGCTCACCGGTTGCAGGCTGATCTGCTTGCTGCCGCCGCCGACCAGCACGTTGACGGCGCCGCCAGCGCCGATGGTCGCCTGCGCCGTGGCACCGACATAGCCGCCCGCCAGCGCGCCCGGATCAATCTTGCCCGGCGCGAACACCAGCCAGATGATGTGAGCTTCCTTCGTGTAGCCGATATCGACACCGAACCGCTTGATGGAGCCGGTGTACTTCTCGCCCACACCGTCGGTGCGAACGAACAGGCAATTCATCTCCTTCGACGATCCGAAGACGAATCCGATACCGCCCGACACCTTGCATTCCAGGGTGCCGACATTGGCGCCGGACTTTCCGGCGGCCTGCGGCGTGCCGGGCGCCGCCGGAGCCTGGGCCTGAGCCGCCGTGCCTGCGACCAGCGCCGCGGCGCCCGCCAGAGCCATAATCGTTGCGCGCATTGACTTCTCCTGTTCTGGATACCGGCCCGAGCCGGATGGTCATTTGATCACACAGGCCCGCGCGAAGCGACTTGATGCAACGCAAACCCTCGGCGCGACATTTGGCGGAAGAGAGTG
>CAWUOG010000416.1:0-3092 GCA_963923875.1 uncultured Alphaproteobacteria bacterium | reverse complement strand
AAGATGAAGAGCGGCCCGGCCACCGTGGCGCCAGCCACCTCCCCGGCCGCCGCCGAGCAGGTGCCGAACGCACCGGCGCTCAAGCAGCCGCCGGCAAAGTAGGCGCGCAACAGAAAAAGGGCGGTCAAGAGACCGCCCTTTCCTTTTGTCCGGCCTTTTGTCCGGCGACCGCGTCGTGCGACCCGGCCCCCGCGTCTTCAGCCGCCTTGCGCGATGACGTTGCGCAGGGTGCCGATCTTCTCGATCTCGACCTCGCAGACGTCGCCCGGCTTCAGCCAGGGCTGGGGGGTGCGCGCCATCGCCACGCCCGACGGCGTGCCGGTGATGATGATGTCGCCCGGATCGAGCGTCATGCACTTGCTGAGCTCGTGCACCAGGGTCGGCACGTCGAAGATCAGGTCGTCGGTATTGCTGTCCTGCATGACCTTGCCGTTGACGCGGGTCATGATGCGCAGCGGCGCGCCGCCCGGCGGCAATTCGTCCGAGGTGACGATGTCGGGGCCGAAGCCGCCGGTGCCGTCGAAGTTCTTGCCGAGCGTGAACTGACCGCCCGACTTGCGTTGCCAGTCGCGGATCGAGCCGTCATTGAAGCACGCGTAGCCCGCGATCACCGACAGCGCTTTCTCCTTGGGCACGTTGCGGCACTTCTTGCCGATCACGACAGTGAGCTCGGCTTCCCAGTCGTACTGCACCGAATGCGTGGTCGACAGCATCTTGCCGTTGTGCGGCACCAGGGTGTTGTTGAAGCGCGTGAACACCACGGGATAGGCCGGGATCGGGCTGCCGGTCTCCTCGGCATGCTTGCGATAGTTCAGGCCGATGCAGATGATCTTGCCGGGATTCGGGATCGGGCAGAGGTACTTGGCCGACTTCTCCGACACCGTCGCACCGGCCTTGGGCTTGGCGCAGGCCTTGGCAACCGCGGCCTGGACCTTCTTGCCGCCGGCCAGGATCTCCACCACCGACTTCGGGCCGCGTGGCATCTGCTTGCTGAGATCGACGATCTTGCCGTTCATTTTCACGCCGACCGCCGGCTTGCCGCCGCTCATGATGGTGCACAGGCGCATGGACTTTCCCCCTCGAAATAAGCGTTCTCCGCGGAACGGCGCGTAAACTCCTCCCAACCGCCGCAGCGGTCAAGCTTGCCGCGGTCTGCTAGGCTCGCTCGCATGCGTTTTCCGTTCCTGGCGATTCTGGCGATCGTCGCCGCAGCCCCGGCGCACGCCCAGTTCGTCGTTCCGCTCGCCACGTCGGACGGCCGGGTCGGCTGCATCCAGGGCATGACCGGCATCGGCCGGCCGCCGGGCTGGCAGGCGGTGCGGGATGCCGAAGCGCCGGGCGGCTGGGCACTGGCCGAGACCACCCGCGATTCGACCGACCTGCATTTTCCGTTCTGCATCTCCACCGATGCCACTGCCCGCGATTTCGACGCCACCTTGCGCTTCAAGCCGGTCTCCGGCTCGCGCGAGCAGGCAGGCGGGCTGATGTTCCGGGCCTGGGACGCCACCGACTATTTCGTGGCCCGGGCAAGCGCGCTCGACGGCACGGTGAAGCTCTATCGCATGATCGGCGGACGACGCGCCCAGCTCGCGACCAAGGACGCCAAGGTCACGCTCGGCCAGTGGCATGAACTGCGCGTTCTGGCTGCCGACAAGCGTATCGAGGTTTATTTCGACGGCACGGCGATGTTCGCCCTTGAGGATCGCGGCATTATCCGGCCGGGCGCGATCGGCGTGTGGAGCCCGGCCGACAGCGTCACCCATTTCGGATCGCTGCTGGTCGGTTCGCCCTCGCCGGCGGCCCGCTAACTCCCGCCTGAGTGCCGACTAGGGCGCGAGGCCGAAGCTGAGTTTCAGCGCCACGATCAGGCCGTGGACCGCGATGCTCGCCAGGATCAGACCGAAAGAACGGCTGACGATCTGAATGCCGGGAGTGCCGAGCAGCCGGAAGATCGGCCGCGCGAGAGCGTAGAGCCCGAAGAATATGACCAGGCAGAGCGACAGGATCCCGGTCGTGATCGCCTGCTCGCCGATCGAGCGCGTGTTGTTGTCGGTGAGCAGCACGACGGTAAGGATCGCGCCGGGGCCCGCGATACCGGGGATCGCCAGCGGATAGACCGCGCGCTCGCTGAGCGAGGCTTCGACCGGCAGCGACTTCACCTCCTCGTCGACCTTGCCCAAAACCATCTTCAGGCCGAACAGCAGCAACACCATCGAGCCCGCCAGCTGAAACGATGGCATCGGAATGTGCATGGCCTCGAGCAGGAACTGCCCGCCGACGATGAAGAAGAGCAGCACCGCGAACGACAGACCGATCGCGTACGCCGCCACCCGAAGCGACCGCCCGGTGTCGAGGCTCGCGGTGACGGACAGAAAGACCGGTACCGTCGCAATCGGATCGAGGATGACGAACAGGGTGACGAATTCGTAGACGAACGAATGCACGAACGTCGGCTGCACGGCGCGTCTCCCGTCCTAGGCCTGTCGGGCGGCGATGAGCGCTCGGGCCAGTTCGACGAAGCCGGCGCCCGAATGCGCCGCCGTGACCCAGCGCGGCAGGGCCGGCATGGCGTCCGCGAAGCCGCGCACGTTTGCCACGCCCACGGCGTTGGGAAAGTAGCCGAACATCGGGGAATCGTTGGGCGAGTCGCCGCAGAACACCCAGCGCTCCCTGTCGCGTTCGAGATCCACGCCGAACAGCTCCGACATCATGGTCCGGCTGGTAGTGAGCTTGTCGTAGTCGCCGAACCAGCCGTTGACGTGGATCGAACTCACCTTTGCATGCGCACCATGCTTCTCGAAGACCGCGACGATGCGATCGATGTCGGCGCGCGGCAGCGGCGGCACGTCTTCACGGAAGTCGACGGCGAGGTCGGCCAGGCGGTAGGGCTGGTCGGAGGCGATGCTGCAACCCGGAACCGCCTGCAGCACCTCCTCGCGCACCGCTTCGAGCCGACGGCGGCCCTCGGCGCGTTCGGCGTCGCTCTGGATGAAGCGCGTCCGGAGCCTGCCCTGTCTGGCGTCGTGCCACATCCAGAACGCGCCGTTTTCACCGACCACGGCATCGACCGGCCAGAACCGCGCGATCAGGTC